>CALAMX010000061.1 GCA_937925755.1 uncultured Burkholderiales bacterium | reverse complement strand
CTCCTGGCGGAGCAGAAAAAGGAGGCGTTGAGACTGGTTGCATGAGCAACCCGCGCCGCTGGCGCCGCTTCGGGCTACGCCCTGCGCGCCACCAGCAGCGCATGTGAGAAATCAACCGATTACCTGATCAGAATATTTTGCGCAACTTGACACACACAACTGTCATGAGCCAGCCGCCTGACCCGACGCCCCCGCCGTGGATCATCGCCGTTCTGGCCCGTGGTGAACCCAGCCGTCGGGATTTCTGGGCGGGAGAATCGACCCAGACCTACAGCGCCAAGATGGCCGCCCTTTACGGCGAGACTCTGCAGGAGCTGGCCACCGCCGGGGTCATGGTCAGGGCACGATCCAGCGGCGAATCGGTGTTGGCCTTGATGGAGGGCATACCCGCTGCCCGGCGTCAGGCCTGTGACGGCACGGGCGCGGCCGTCGTCTATGTGGCTCAGGCACAGGAGGGCTTCAGTATCTCGCGCACCGAGAGCGCCTATTGGCCTGAGCTTCGCCTGGCTGTCTTCCCCTGCGACCGCGACCGGTTGTACACGAACAGGTACGGCCTCTCCCCTCGTCGCGGCGATGCCTTCCCGTTCGCCAAGGACATGGGCGAGGCCATGCTGGGTTTCGCGCGCGACAGCCGACACCTTCTGCCATGATCGAATGAGGCCATGTCGGGCATCTTCATCAGCTACGCCGCGAGGACAGCGCAGGTTTTGCCGGACGTCTGGCTGACGCCCTGGAAAAAGGGCTCGGTTCCGAGCAGGTCTTCCGCGACGTGGACGACATCCGGCCGGGCCAGGACTTCGTCGAGGCCATCGAGAACCAGTTGCGCGCCATGGACGTGGTGCTGGTCCTGATCGGGCCGCAGTGGCCGCGAATCGCGCGCGACGGCGTGCGCCGTCTGGATGACCCGGACGATTTCGTGCGGCTGGAGGTCCGCCTGGGTCTGGCGCTGGGCAGGCCGCTGATCCCGGTCCTCGTCGGCGGTGCCCGCATGCCGGCAGAGGCGGACCTGCCAGAGGACATCCGCGCCCTGGCCAGACGACAGGCCCTCAGCCTGTCCGACGCCGGCTGG
Organism: uncultured Burkholderiales bacterium; assembly: GCA_937925755.1. Taxonomy (GTDB): domain Bacteria; phylum Pseudomonadota; class Gammaproteobacteria; order Burkholderiales; family Thiobacillaceae; genus JANWZL01. The sequence goes on along the minus strand of CALAMX010000061.1, from coordinate 9,609 downwards.
AAGACGGACGTCGCCCGCCTGAGCGAGGCCATCCGGTCCCTGCTCGGCGGCCGGCGCTGGGTCGGCCCGGGTCGGCGCCCCCTGGCCTGGGGGCTGGCGGGGGCAGTCCTGGCCGGATTGCTGGCGATCCTGATCCTGATGCTCGCCCCCTGGCAGGCAGAGGAACCCGGTATGCCATCGCCTCCGCAGGCATCGGACAGCGCATCGACGCCATCCGGCCACAGGCCGTCCGAGGAAGCACCCCGACCGACTGTGAGCACACCCCAGCCGTCATTGCCCGCGCCACCGCGTGTCGCGCCGGTGACACCAGTGCCCGCTGAACCGCGGCCGGCAACCATCCCTCGGGCGCGGCCGCAGTCCGCGGGGCCGAACCTCACACCCCTGCAACCGCAGCCCGTCGTCCCCCCCGCGCCATCCGGTCGCTGGACGGCCACGATCCGCTACGACTGGGGTGACACGCATCCGGAGGTGTTCGGATTCGAGGTCGCAGCGGGCGAGGTGTTCGGCACCGCCAGCTACCTGAGGACGCCGCGCGCCATTCAGGACGGCCGCATCAGCGGTAACCGTCTGAGCTGCATCACCCAGAGCCAGGAGATGCTGAGCGGCGATGCGATCAGGACGGTCACGCACCGCTACCGCGGTACCCTCGAGGGGGATGTCATCCGCTTCAGCCTTGAAAGCGGCGGTGGCCACTCCATCCAGGCACCGGTGCGATTCGAGGCCCGGCGCGCCACCGAGTGACGCTGCTATGCTGAAAGCAGCACAGGAAGGAGGAAACGGATATGCCAGGGAATCGCCGTCGGCTACCACCGTCTGGACGGGTGGTCATCGGCGGGCGTGACATGCTGATCACACTTCGCATCCAATAGCGCAAAGGCGGCCATGCAGATCAGTTTCCTGGGTTCCACGCGCGAGGTGACCGGCTCGTGTTTCATGGTGCAGGCCGAGGGCCTGCGCTTCCTGGTCGAGTGCGGCCTGTTCCAGGGCGGCCGCGATGCGGACGTGAAAAACCACACCTTTCCCGCCTTCGACCCGGAGTCGATCGACTTCGTCCTGCTCACCCATGCCCACATCGACCATTCCGGGCTGCTGCCACGGTTGGTCACATTGGGCTTCCGCGGACCGGTCTACTGCACCCACGCCACCGCCGACCTGCTCGCCGTGATGCTGCCGGACGCGGCCTTCATCCAGGAGAAGGAGGCCGAGTGGGCGAACTACGACCGACGCAAGAAGGACGGCGCACTCAAGGAGGAGGTCGCCCCGCTCTATACGGTGGCCCAGGCGCACGCCTGTCTGCGCCGTCTGCAGACGGTCGACTATGATCAGGAACTGCGTCCGCACGCTCGCGTGCGGGTGCGTTTCCGCGACGCCGGCCACATCCTCGGCTCGGCCATCGTGGAGGTCTGGGTCGAGTCCGGCGATCAGACCCGCAAGCTGGTCTTCTCCGGCGACCTGGGCATGCCTGGCCGGCCGGTCGTGAACGACCCCACTCCCATCGACTCGGGCGACTACTTGATCGTCGAATCCACCTATGGCAACCGCCTGCACAAGGGGATGAAGGAGACGGTCGATGAACTCGCGCATGCCATCAACGACACCCTGGCGCGCAAGCGGGGCAATGTCATCATTCCTGCCTTCGCCGTGGGACGCACCCAGGAGATCCTCTATCTGCTCATGGACCTCGTGCGCCAGGGTAGGCTGCCGCGCAACCTGGCGGTTTTCGTCGATTCCCCTATGGCCAGCGCCGCCACCGAGATCACCCTCAAGCACCAGGCCCTGCTTGACCCCGAGACGCGGGCACTGCTCGCCTGGTTTCGTGCGAGCCCCGATGCGCCCTATCTGCGGGTCACGGAGGACGTCGAGGACTCCATGGCCCTGAACAAGATCAGACAGGGCGCCATCATCATCTCCGCCTCCGGCATGTGCGACGCCGGCCGCATCAAGCATCACCTTAAGTTCAACCTGCCGCGGCCCGAGTGCACGGTCGTCATCACCGGCTTTCAGGCGCAAGGCACCTTGGGCCGCCAACTGGTGGATGGGGCGAAGACCGTGCGCATCTTTCGCGAGGAGGTGCCGGTGCGTGCCGACCTCTACACCTTGGGCGGACTCTCGGCCCATGCCGACCGTGATGCGCTGCTCGCCTGGTTGCGACACTTTCGCCAACCCCCGCGCTGCGCCTTCGTGGTGCACGGTGAGGAGGAGACGGCGCTGGGCTTCGCCGAGCTCATGCGCGCACGCCTTGGGTGGACGGTCGAGGTCCCTCGACCTGGTGCTCGCTACAACCTTGCCTGAGCCATGCTCAGGCCGCCATCGGCGCGTTGATCCGGCAGGCGCAGGGTAAAGATCGACCCAAGTGCCTGACGGATCTCCTCCAAGGTAAGGTGACGCATGTTGGGATCGATGCCGGCCGCACTCTTAAGGCTCTGGCACAGCAAACTGCGCACGCCGGGCTGCCGCTCGGAACGTAAGCGGAACTCGGTCTGGTAATAGATCAGGGTCGGTCCGCTGCGATCAAGCAGGCCCACCCGCAGCACGCCCAATGCAGGGATGGCCGACATCCAAACACCCCGCTCAACCCGCGTGACCGTAAAGACGTCCGACTCGATGCGTTGTATTGTTGCGCGCACAGGGTCGATCTCGAAGATGCAGTGCGGTTCCTGTTCCTGCACCCCATTGCGCGGCACCACACGACCGAACTGTAGGCGCAGGCTGGCCTCACCCGGCTGTATTTCGACTGGCTGGTTGAGGATCAGTTGCGTTCCCTCGGGATAGCGGAAGTGGGGGGACTGTGGGCCAGGGTTGTGCATCGTCGCGCAGCCCACGAGCAGGCCAAAGCACAGGCCGGTCAGGATGCCGACGCTGGCCCGTCTGGGATGACGCGAAACGCCTTGTCTCGTGGTCGGGTTCCTAGGGCAGACCGCAGCCCAAGCGACCGAGAGGGGGGGTGCAGCATGTTGTTGCTTCCATGCAGATAGATCGAAAAGCGATGGGTCACGATCAGGGGGATTCGGGCCATCCCGTCGAGCTTTCTGTAAAATCAGAATATGCTGATTAGATGACGTAAGCCACACGATATCAACCTCTTTTCCCCCGACCCTACCAACCTTCTCCAAGGAGTACACCATGAAGAAAACCTTGCTACTGTCTACCTTGGCCATCGCGCTCGGCAGTCCTGTCTTCGCCGGTGACCCGGTTGCCGGGCAACAAAAGGCCGGTGCCTGCATCATCTGCCATGGCACCACCGGCTACCCCGGCATCTTCTATACCTACCAGTTGGCCGGCCGCAATGCCGACAAGCTGACGGTCAAGACCAACAAGTATCGCACCGGCAAGATCCTGCACCCGATCATGAACCTCGCGGTCATGCCGCTCACCGACAAGGATGTCGAAGATATCGCAGCCTTCTACCAGTCCCTCAAGCAGCCGGTCATGATCCCCTTCGTCACCATCAAGGGTGATGACGAGGAGCCAGCCTCGGCCAAGTAATCGGCGGCAGCCCCGTAGTACGCCCCGGTGCGGCCTCTGCCGCATCGGCGGCGTAGGCACCATGGGCGAAGCCCCAATCTCGGCCCTACGTTTCGTTGCATGACCGAGCCCGCGTCGCCCGGGCGCGTGCGACTCGACAAATGGCTGTGGGCCGCGCGCTTCTTCAAGACGCGTAGTCTTGCCACCCAGGCCGTCGAGGGTGGCAAGGTCAAACTCAACGGTGCCCGGACCAAGCCTTCCAAGGAACTGAAACCGGGCGACCGTCTCCTCATCCACATCGGCAGCTATGCCTGGGACATCACCGTCCTGGCGCTCAGCGATCGGCGCGGGCCGGCCAGTGTAGCACGCGAGCTCTATGTCGAGGACGAGGCGAGCCGCGTCAAGCGCCAGCAACAGGTGGCCGAACGGCGCCTGCAAGCGAGCCCGGGAGCCGATCTCAAAGGCCGCCCCACCAAGCGGGCGCGACGCCAAATCCACCGCTTCACCCAAAATGAGTGAGCCGCCAATTGTCAGGGCGGCAGAGGGCGGCTATGTTTCGCCCTATGGACCAGTACGACCTCATCATCGTCGGTGGCGGCATCAGCGGACTCACCCTGGCGGCGCGGGCAGCTTACGGGAACCGACTCTCCAGCCTCGTGCTGGAAAAGGAACAGCGGTTGGGCGGCTGTCTGCATACCTGGCGGGTAGAGCCGGGCTTTTGGGTCGAGTTGGGGGCCCACACCGCCTACAATTCCTACAAAAACCTGTTACAGCTCCTGCAGGAGCGCCGAGGGCTCGACGACTTGGTCGAGCGGCGCAAACTGGGCTACCGTTACCTCGACGGCACGCGGCTGCAATCGCCACTCGCCCGGTTGAATTGGTTCGAGCTGTTGCTCAACCTGCCGATCGGGCTGGCGCGCGCCCGCAAAACGGCGGCGAGCCTCGCCGAATACTATGGCGCCCTGTTCGGCCGGGGCAATTACGCGCGTCTACTCTCGCCTGCGTTTGCCGCCGTGCTGTCTCAGCCGGCCGACGGTTTCCCGGCACAATGGCTGTTTCGGCGCAAGCCGCGCATGAAGTCGGCGCCGCGCAAATACACCTGGGTGAGCGGCCTGCAGGGCCTCGCCGAGGCCATCGCCGAGGGCGCCCCCTTCGAGGTCAGCAGCGGGGCTGCAGTCACCAGCGTCAAGCGGGTCGCCGATGGCTATGAGCTGACGACCGACAGCAGGCGGCTGCGATGCCGTTATCTGGCGGTTGCCACGTCCGCCGATGTTGCAGCGCACCTGTTGATTCAGGCGCATCCAGAGATCGCCACGCGGCTCAGTACCATACCCATGGCCGAGATCGAGTCGATGGCGGTCGTCGTCCCGGCGCAGCGCGTACGCCTGCCCGAAGTCGCCGGCCTCATCGGGGTGGACGACGCCTTCTATTCGGTGGTCAGCCGCGACCCCCTGCCGCATCCGCGGCTACGCGGTTTCACTTTCCACTTTCGCCCGCGGCGTCTCGACACCGACAGCAAACTCGAGCGCATCTGCGCGGTCCTAGGCATACGGCCCGACGACATCGCCGCCTGGCGTGAGGTTCAGAACCGTCTGCCTGCGCCCAAAGTGGAGCACGTCGCTCTGATGGCGGAGATCGACGCGCTCATCAGCGGCAAGACGGTCTTCCTCACCGGCAACTATTTCCATGGTCTTTCCATCGGTGACTGCGCCGACCGCTCGACCCGCGAGGCGCTGCGCCTGCTTAAGACCCACGAGCATAAGGAGAAGCACCATGCCTAGCGTACTGGTACCCCTAGCCCCGGGCTTCGAGGACCTGGAGGCCACCACCATCGTCGATATCCTGCGCCGCGCCGGCATCGAAGTCATTACTGCCGGCCTCATCCCGGGCCTCGTCCAGGGCAGCCGCGGCATGCGCGTGCAGCCCGATGCGGATCTAGATGCGGTGCTGACACGTGAGTTCGACATGATCGTGTTGCCCGGCGGCATGCCGGGCTCGGAACACCTGAAGAACGATGCACGTATCCAGGCCCTGCTCAAACGCCACGCTGCGGGGGGCCGCTATACGGCGGCCATCTGTGCCGCCCCCATGGCGCTGGCCGCGGCCGGATTGCTGGACGGCCGGCGGATCACCGGTTATCCCGGCATGGTGGACAAGCTGCCCATACCCGGCGCGCACTATGTCGGCGAGCCGGTCGTGGTCGATGGCAAGGTGGTGACCTCGCGCGGGCCGGGCACCGCCGTGGACTTCGCCTTGAGCTTGGTCGAGCTGCTGGCCGGTAAGGCCAAACGCGATGAGGTCGAGACTGCCTTGGTGCGCGCCTGAAACGATTCATCCCGGAGGTTTGCCATGTTCGTACGCGATGTGTTGTCCGTGAAGTCTGGCAGCGAGATCTATGGCATCGAGCCGGAGGCCCCGGTGTCCGAAGCAGTCAAGCGCATGGTCGAGAAAGACATCGGTTCCTTGATGGTGATGCACGAAGGCAAGATGGTCGGCTTGATCACCGAGCGCGACATCCTGCGCGGTATGCACGCGCGTGGTTGCTCTCTGGCGGACGTGCGGGTGAGCGAGCTGATGGAGAAGGAACCCCTGTTGTGCAGCCCCGACGACAGTGTGGACTATGCCCGTGACGTGCTGACCAAGAGCCGGCTAAGCCATCTGGTGGTGATGGAGGACAACCGGCTCGTCGGCATCATTTCCTTCCACGACGTGGCCAAGGCCTGCCTGAAGCAGGCGAATTTCGAGAACACCTTACTCAAGCGCTACATCCGTAATTGGCCGGAGTAAGGTTCCCTACGCGAAGTTTGTGGGAGTGTCGTTTCGGCGCGACGGCCGTCGCGACTTTTGTCGTGACGGCCGCAGGACGAGTGGCTCCGAACTAACGGATGTCCTCGATGTTGAACTTCTTGTCGAGGATCTGCGGCGTGATCAGGGCATAGCCCTGGTTCTGCCAGTGGATCAGTTCGGTCATCGCCGAGGGGACGACCTGGACGAAGTCCTGCAGGTCCTTGGGCGTATAGCCATAGTCCTCCAGCGCGAGGCCACAGACCTTGAACTCGATACCCATGTCGGCGTAGTAGCGCATGCGCGCCACGACCTCGTTGTATTTCGCCTCGTTCTTCTTGGCCAGCGTGACGAGCTCGGTACCGTGCATCACCACCTTGATGGTCTCTGGATCATAGTGATAGGGCGGCGACGACAGAGGCAGGAGGATGCCGCGCAGCCAGTACAGAGCCGAGCCCAGCTTGGCGGGGTCGTCGAGATAGATGTCCAGGACCACCTTGGGCGAGGCGTAAGGGGTCTGTACGAAGCGGGCCTCGGCCCTGGCGAGGCTGACGGCCGCAAGCAACAACACCAGCAGGATCCGTGGGGACATCGGGCTTCCAGCAAGATGGTCGATGAACTCAATCTAGTATACCGGTGCAGACTTGGCCAGGTGCTCAGTGGCCGATTTGGGCGTTCTCCCGCAGAATATCCTGATACACCCACCAGCGTTCACGCATGATCTCTCCCGACTCGACGGCGGCACGCACGGCGCAGCCGGGCTCCTGCAGATGACGGCAGTCGTGGAAGCGGCACTGCCCCGCCAGGCGGCGGTATTCTGGAAACGCCGCTTGGATCTCGTCCAGGCGGAGATGACGTAGCCCGAATTCCTGCATACCGGGTGAATCGATGAGTTCGCCGCCCCCAGGCAGGCGATAGAGTTGGGTATGCGTCGTCGTGTGGCGGCCGGCATCCAGGGCCTCTGAGGTCTCGGCGGTGGCGGCCTGCGCCTGCGGCACTAGGGCATTGACCAGGGTGCTCTTACCCATGCCTGAGGCACCGACCAGGACCGAGACGCGATCGGCAAGCCAGGGCTTGAGCGGGCTCACATCCATCCGCGCGGAGATTGGGATGAGGGGGTAGCCCAGCTCGCGATAGGGGTTGAGCCGCTGGATATAGGCGGCGGTTTCGGGCAGGTCGGACTTGTTGACGATGATCAGCGCGCGGATCCCGGCCGCTTCCGCTGCCACCAAGCTACGGTCCAGCAACTGCGCACGCGGGGTCGGAATCGCGGCCGTGACCACCAGCACCTGGTCGACATTGGCGGCCAGCAGCTTGGCACGGTGCTCGTCCGAGCGCCACAGCAGGTTGTCGCGCGGCAGGACGCGCTCGATGACCCCGCTGTCGGTGCCGGTCTCGCGCACGGCGACACGGTCGTTGCAGGCCACGCCACCCTTTTTGCCGCGGGTGACGCAGTCCAGTTCGCGACCGTCGACAGCCACGCGGTAGCGCCGGCCGTAGACGGCGATCACACGACCCAGCCGCTCGGTCACGGGCAGCACGGGCCTGTGCAGCAGGCGGGCAGGTCAGAGATCGAAAAGGGCATCGACCTTGGCGGCGCAAATGAAGTCATTGCGTGAAAGACCTTTGACGGCGTGGGTGACGTAAGAGACCCGGCAGGTGTCGTAGCCCACTGTCAGCTCGGGGTGGTGGTCCTCGCGGTGGGAGATCCAGGCCAAGGCGTTGACGAAGGCCAGGGTCTGATAGTGGTTGTCGAAGCGGAATTCCTTGCATAGCACCCCAGCGACCACCGACCAGCCATCGAGTTGGGGCAATAGCAAGTCGATCTCTGTCTGTGTCAGCGAGCTGCCGCCTTCGCAGGGCTGGCAGCGGCCTTTTGCCAGCTCGGCCGACCGTGTATTCATCTGGCCCTCCTCATTTGAATTTGTAGTAGCGAGTGTTCAGGTAGGCGCCCAGATTCACCTCGTCTTCCGGGAAGAGCTGGGTACCGAGCATGCTATTACAAGTGGCGATCTGTTGCTTGAGCCCTTCGGCATTCTTCACCCGTCGGTCGGCCCGCGTGTAGATCCTCGAGCCGTCGCCGCCGAAGCGCTTGGCATGGCAGGACTGGCAAAGTTCCTTGTGCAGTTTCTCACCCGCCATGACATCCCCTTTGGCGAAAGGGTTGGCGGATACGCTCAGGGGTAGGGTGCTTAAGGCCAGGATCAACAACGGGGCTTTCATGTCTTCCTCCTCGTGACGATGAAGATCGGCGTGGCCGATCGTGAAAACATCCCTCAGGGGGCAGGGTAGCGCGTGAGTTTGTACCGGTGTGTTGTGCTTGCCTGCTCGGGGGAAGGGGATGGGCGAGTCCGGCAGCATCGTTCAGGCGTGCACGGGCAGCGCAGTCATGGGGTTGTGATTGGCCAGACGGGCGATGCGTTCCGTCGCCTTGGGATGGCTGTCGTAGAAAATGGAGTAAATCGGGTCGGGCGTGAGTGTGGCGGCATTGTCACGGTAGAGCCGTATCAGCGCACCGATCAGATGCGCGGGGTGGCTATGCTCGGCGGCGAAGGCGTCGGCTTCGAACTCGTGTTTGCGCGAATAGAGGCTCACCAACGGCGTCAAGGGGAACAGAAACACCGGCAGTACCAGGAAAAACAGGGCCAGGGCGACGGCATCCGTCTGTGCCGCCACGTTCAGCCCCTGATAGAACCAGGCCGATTCCTTGAGCCAGGCCAACACCCACAGCAGGGCGAAGCTCACTCCGAACATGAAGGCGATGCGCTTGGCCACGTGGTGCCGTTTGAAGTGGCCCAGCTCGTGCGCCAGCACTGCTTCGGTCTGCTCGGGGGTGAGCTGGGAGAGCAGGGTGTCAAAAAAAACGATGCGCTTCGAGCGCCCCAGGCCGGTAAAGTAGGCGTTGCCGTGGCTGGAGCGGCGCGAGCCGTCCATCACGAAGATCCCGTCGGATTTGAAGCCAGTGCGCGCAAGCAGCGTTTCGATACGCCGTCTGAGGACGGCGTCGGCCAGCGGGGTGAACTTGTTGAAGAGCGGAGCAATCAGGGTGGGATAGATCGCCAGCATCAGCAGGTTGAAACCCGCCCAGGCGAGCCATACCCACAACCACCAGGACTCGCCCATGGCCTGCATCAGCCACAGCACTAGCAAGATCAGCGGGCCACCCAGGAGCAGGGCCAGGAGCGACTGCTTGAGCCAGTCGCCGAAGAACCCGCTAAGTCCCTGGCGGTTGAAGCCGAAGCGAGCCTCGATACGGAACTGGCGATAGAGCGACAGGGGCATCTCTGCCACGGACAGCAAGGCGGCCAGGGACAATAGCAGCAGCGTGCCCTGTAGCAGTGGGACTTGCGTCCAGCTTAC
>CALAMX010000060.1 GCA_937925755.1 uncultured Burkholderiales bacterium | reverse complement strand
GGCAGGCAAGCGTCTGCTCACCGGGGAGTCGCTCTTCACCACGGTCTATGTGAATCAGGCCGCGTCCAAACGCCGGCTCGCCTTTGCCGCGCCCTATCCGGGCAAGATCATCCCCGTCGATCTGGCGCAGATCGGCGGCAGCCTGATCTGCCAGAAGGACGCCTTCCTCTGCGCCGCCAAGGGGGTGAGTCTGGGGCTTGCGCTACAGCGGCGGCTAGGGGCGGGTTTCTTCGGCGGCGAGGGCTTCATCCTGCAGAAACTGGAAGGGGATGGGCTGGTCTTCATCCATGCCGGTGGTACCATCGCCGAGAAGACGCTGACCGCCGGCGAGAGACTGCGGGTGGACACGGGTTGTGTGGCGGCCTTCCAGCCCTCGGTCGATTTCGACATCGAATTCGTCGGCAATCTGAGAAGCGCGCTGTTCGGCGGCGAGGGGCTGTTCTTCGCCCGGCTTACCGGCCCCGGCCGGGTCTGGCTGCAGAGCCTACCACTGTCGCGGCTGGCCGACCGCCTGATCGCCGCCGCACCCGCCACGGGGCGTCAGGCGGAGGAGGGCTCAGTGCTGGGCGGCGTAGGCCGGGTGTTGCGCGGGGACAATCGATAAGCGGAGCAGATGCCATGGACTTGATACTTTGGCGCCATGCCGATGCCCAGGATGGGGTGCCGGACATGGAGCGCGCCCTCACTGCCAAAGGGCTCAAACAGGCCGAGCGCATGGCCGCGTGGCTCAAACCCCGCCTGCCCGAGGACTGCCGCATCTTGGTGAGCCCCGCCACGCGCGCCCGGCAAACGGCAGACGCCCTCGGCCTGCGCTACCAGGTGGTGGAGCGGATCGCCCCGGGCGCTGATCCCACTGCCGTGCTGGCCGCTGCCGGCTGGCCGGATGCCGAACGCGCTGCCCTCATCGTCGGTCACCAACCCACCCTGGGCCTGGCCTGCGGATTGCTGTTGTGCGGCGAGGCGACCGAGTTCAGCATCAAGAAAGGCGGCGTGGTCTGGCTTTGCAACCGCGTGCGCAGTGGCGAGCTGCAGACGGTGATCAAGGCGGTCATGACACCGGAGCTGCTTTGAGTGGCGAGTGGGCGACGCTTACTCCGCCAGCAGCTTTTCGATGATCGCCACCGCCTCAGGCTCGTCCCATTCGAGGTGGCCGGAGAGGCTGTAGCGGATCTGGCCCTGCTTGTCGACGAGGAAGCTGGTGGGCAGGACGTAGACCCGCCAGGCCTTCATACGCTCGCCGTCGCGGTCCAAGAGGATGGGGAAGGTGAGCGGCACCTCGTTCAGGAAGGACTGGATGCGCTCAGTGGTCTCACCAGCGTTGACGGCGAGGATGGTGAAGGGGCGTTGCGCCATCCTGTTCGACAGGCGCTCCATGGAGGGCATCTCTTTGCGGCAAGGCGGGCACCAGACGGCCCAGAAGTTGACCAGTACCACGCGCCCGCGCAGCTCGGTGAGGTTGACGCTGCCGCCACCATAGCGCGGCAGGTTGAGTTCGGGGGCAGGGCGCGGTTTGCTCGGCTTGAGCTGGGCGGCGACAGCCGAGCCCCCCGCAAGGGATAGGCAGGCAGCGGTGAAAACGATGATGAGCACGCGTTTCATGGCTGGGGTTCCTTACACAGGGCGGCAATGTGTGGCGCCAGGATCTCGCCCAGACGTGTGCCTTCGGCCTGTTCCTGGGCGGTGGCGTCGCCGCGATGGTAGAAGCGGTCGCGCAGGCCGGGCAGGACGGTGATGCTCACACGGCTGCCAGCCGCCTCGAAGGCGGCCTGCATCGCCTCGCGCCACCAATAGCCGGCTGAGGACATCGGCACCAGCAGCGCGAGCTCAAGCCGGGTATGGCCGACCACCGGGTCATACACGGGTTCCTCGCCCGGCTCCGGGTCGCGGTAGAGCAGGGGTGAGATGAGGACGGCACCGGCGACCGGTGCCGGGGCCTGGTGGCGCGCCTGCCAGGCCGCAACCGCGCGCAGAGGTAGAACGCTTGCATGCCCACTGGCGACGAGGACGAGGGCGCGCCCGGCATGTCGCGTGCGCATCGACTCAAGCCACTCGGCCAGGTCGGCCACCGGCACCGCGTCAAGACTCCCTGCTGTCTGCGGCAGGAAGTAGGGGGCGAGCCAGTCGGTGAGCCACACTTGCATACTCAATCCGGCGAGATGTTCGGCGGCACGCTCCTCCGCCTCCAGGGGGCCGTACTGACCGGTCATCCAAAGGACGATCGTCCTGGCATCGGCGCCACCGTAGCGCTGGCTGGTCACGCGCGTGCCAGAAGCAAGTGTGACGGTCTCCTCGCTGGTCCTGGCCAAGGCGAGGCTGGCGAAGAGTGCGAGGACGAGGGTGTAGGCAAGCTGGCGCATGCGGTCTTGTAACGCCGCTCGGGCCGGACGGCAATGCGACGAACGTCCCATGTTGCGGTGGACCCCGTCGGTTGCGGGGGACGCTTGCGGCGCAAGCGCGGTCCTGTGCAACTTACCCGCGAGCACCCTGTCCGAGGCGCAACTCAGTTGAGCTGGATGCGTACCCCGAAGGGCACGGGGGCCTTGCCCTTGACCAGCCAGACGACGGGGAATTGGGGCTCGCGCTCGGGGAAGCGGCCTTCGGCATCGGTGAAGTAGATGAGCAGATCGGGGTTCAAGTGCTCGCGTTCGATCCACTCGAAGACCGGGCGGAAGTCGGTGCCGCCCTTGCCGCTCAAGCCCTCGGGCAGGGTGATGGCCTCCCACTGGGCGAAGCGCCAGGGCCCGCCTGCGCAGAGCTTGTCATCGCAGGCGTGGAGGACGACCTCGGCGCGCACCTGGCCCTTGAGGGCATCGACCTCGCTTACGAATTCCCGCAACTCCTCGTCCTTGATCGAGCCGCTGGTGTCCAGGGCCACCACCACGTTGACGCTCTGGCTATAGAGCCGCGGCATCAGCGCGGCGCCGGTGTCGCGGCGCGAGGTGCGCTGGAAGCTGTAGTCGTCGCGGGCGACCTGCATCATGTAGCGCGCCAGCAGCGCCCGCCAAGGCAGTTGCGGCGCCAGCAGGTTGTCGACGAAGCGCATCAGCGACTGACTGAGTTTGCCGGCCTGGCGGGCGGCCTGTGCGGCGGCAGCGAGCCGGCTTTTCCATTGCTCGTCGAGCTTGTCTGGGTCCATGGGAGGTTGCGGCGGCGCCTCTTCGACATCGCTGGGCTGCTGCGGCTCGCTGCCCTGGCCGTCCTGCTGTTGCGGCCGGCCTCCGCCGCCTTCGCTCTGCCGATCCTTGTCCTGGTCGCCCTGGCCCTGGCCGGCGTCTTGCTCCATGGATTCGGCCTCACCACCGCCCTTGCTCGCTTCGTTTTCGAACAGATGCAGGTCCTGGGTCTTTTCGGGCGGAGACTCGGGTAACAGGGGGTAGATCTCCTCGGCGGTGAGTCCCCGATATTTGGCGTCGATGAGCGCGTCGTCGGGGCCGCGCATGCGCTCGTCGTCGAGGATCATGTTGACCGCGTAGTCGCAGGCCACGTCCCAGCGGTGCTTCTGCCGATGGTTGCGGCGCGCGAAGTGGGATAGCGCACAGTGCATGGCCTCGTGCGCCAGGACGAACTGGGTCTGCTCGAGTGTGAGCCGCGCGATGTAGGCCGGGTTGTAATAGAAGTAGCGTGCATCGGTGGCCGTGGTCTCACACCACTTTGGATCTGCTGCCTTCAGAGGTAGGTGCATGACCAGCGAGCCCAGAAAAGGCTTGTCCAGGATCAGCCGTGTGCGTGCCGCGGCGAGCTTGGTCTCGATGGCGGTCAGATCGTCTGCCACGCTTCTCCCCTTACTCCTTACGCCCCACCCTTCGCCCATCACGCGGTCGGCTTGAAGTCGTAGAGCATCAGTTCGGCCACACTGTTGGCCCAGTCCACGAACTCGGGCACGCGAAACAGCGGTTGCCCGACGGCGCGGTGCAGGTCGGTGACCAGCATCACGCCCATCTCGCGCTGCGGGAAGCGGCGCGCGTATTTGAGGATGTTGGCGAGCTTGTCCATGTCACCCGCGGCCTGTTTCGCCCGCCGCACCAAGGCGGCGGCCACCCCGTATTGCAGGTCCACCGTTTTTGGCACCCCCGCCTCGCGGCCTTCCAGGATGGCGTCGATGTCCGGCAGGTTCTCCATGTTGTCGATGTAGGCCTTGAGCTCGACGCCGACGTCGTCGCCGACGCAGGCCTGCAGGGTGTCGGTGAGCAGGTCGGGGCGGTGGCCGAACTTCTTCAGCGCGCGGTCGGCATACTCCCAGGAGCGCGGGCTGGGAAAGGCCTCCGGGTTGTGCGCCGGGTCATAGCGGAAGAGTAGGTCCGGGCGGAAACGCAGGAAGCCCATGATGCGCTCGTCGATGTCGTGCTCGAGGGCCCAGGCGATCCAGTCGTCCAGGTTGGGCTCGACGTGATAGTGCGTGAAGCGATTCGCCAGTGGCGCCGGCATGGCATAGGTCACGCCGCGGTCGCCCTGCCGGTTGCCGGCGGCGAAGATCGCCCAGTTCTTTGGCATCACGTACTCGCCCAGCCGCCGGTCGAGGATGAGCTGATAGGCGGCAGCGGAGACGCTGGGCGGGGCGGCGTTGATCTCGTCCAGGAAGAGGATGCCGGGTTCGGTGCTATTGCTGTCGGGCAGCATCTCTGGCACTGACCACTTCACCCGGTCGTCCGAGGTCTTGAACGGGATGCCGCGCAGGTCGGTGGGCTCCATCTGGGACAGCCGAATATCCACCAGCCTCGCCCCGTGGCGCCGGGCGATGCCGGCGATGATCTGGGATTTGCCCACGCCGGGTGGCCCCCAGAGCATGACGGGGGTGTGGATGCCCTGGGCGCAGCTCAAGAATTCTTGGTCGAGGATGGCTTCGATTTGGGATGGACGCATGAGCGATCAGTATTCGTACAATGGGTTGGCAGATTCCCCCAGGGCCGCCTCCATACGCGCCGCGACCAAGGCGGCATTGAGCGCCTGGCGGTCGAGCACCCGCGGCAGCAGCCGGTGGATGCGGGCGAGCCAGGCGGGCTCTTTGCACGCCGCGGCTTCCAGCCAGGCTCGGCTCACATCGCTCAGACTCGGCAGCAGGAGAAGCAGGGGGGCCAGCCATGTATGATAATCCCTAATAACCGACTGTTCCAGTGGGTTATTCCAATCCGTCCGTACCAAGAGCTCGGGAAAGGCCTCTGCCGGCAGGGTGCGCTGCTGCCAGTCGGCGGGCAGGCGCAACCCCGTTCGTCCCTCGCCGCTGCCATCGGACCGGCGTAGGAACCACTGGGCGGCAGGGTAGGGCCGGGCGACGGTGTTGACGGCACGCGCAAGCCAGTCGCGATGCCGCTCGTGCGCCTGACCGACGACGGCCTCACGCCGGGCGAGCGTCTCAGAGCGGAACGCGCTGTAGGTCAGGGCGAAGGGGTGCCATTCCGGGTCGATCCGCGCGGGCCGGAAACGGCTGGGTCGCTCGCTTGCCAGCAGGGCGAGCGGCAGCCCAGCGGCCTTGTCGAGCAGCCACAGCTCCATGCGGTCGGCGAGCGGATAGGGCAGCGGCGGGTGGCTCTCCAGGGCCGCAAGCAGTTCGTTCGGAATGCGTGTGCCGGCGGCTACACCCTCGCCTTCCACCCACACCCCGACTGGGCGCAGCCAGCCCTGTCCGTCTTCGGCGCGCAGGTGCCAGGTGCGGCCGTCGAAGGTCGTGGCCGTCGCCTCGCCCAGATCGAGGACGTGCACCACCCCGCGGTAGGGATTCAAGCGGCGGTAGGCATAGGCGCGCATGGGATGCTCTGGTATTGCTCCGTGGCAGGGGCTTTCCCTGCTGACGGCTCGGCGGGGACTTGCCTGACCGGCTTAGCCGTCGCCGATCTCAGCCAGACGCCGCTGGGTCTTGGCGATGAGCTGCTCGACGAGCTCTGCCCCGGGACCAGAATAGGCATCGTAAAGATCCTCCAGATCGTCGAGGATGGCCTTTAGGTCGCTGGCAGCGCGCGCCTTTTTCAGCCGTTCGAGGATGTGCAGCAGCCAGGGGTCCATGTGCTTTACGGGTTGTATGACGATTTGTTAAGGTCTAGCAACCACAGTTCCACGTCAAACATGAATTTCTGCAGCCATTGCGGCGGCCCCTTGACCCTCAAGGTCCCCGCCGGTGACAACCGGCCGCGCCACGTCTGTGAGCGTTGCGGCAAGATCCACTATCAGAATCCCAAGATGGTGGTGGGTTGCATCCCAGAGTGGGAGGACCGTGTCTTGCTCTGCCGCCGTGCCATCGAGCCACGCTATGGCCTGTGGACCCTGCCCGCGGGTTTCATGGAGAATGGCGAGACCGTGGCCGAGTGCGCCGTGCGTGAGACCCTGGAGGAGGCCGGCGCGCGTGTCGAGCTGTTGGGGTTGTACAACCTCATCAATCTGCCGGACATCAACCAGGTCTATCTCATGTACCGCGCGCGGCTGCTCGACCTGGATTTCCAGCCGGGCGAGGAAAGCCTAGAGGCGGCCTTGTTCACGGAGGCGGAGATCCCCTGGGATCGGATCGCCTTCCGTACCATCCAGATCACCCTCGAGCACTATTACGCGGACCGCCGGCGCGGACGTTTCGACTTGCATGTCAACGACATCTACCAGCGGCCGCGTTGAGGCGCCCGCGGGGTGCGACATTCCTGGCGGCGCAAACAACCGGGCCTGGCAACCGATCCGGCATCTATGAACGAGACGCGCCGACCCCAGGTCAGAGGTGCACCCACCCTTTGAAAGCGCTGTCAGTCGCGACACATCGCACCTGCGGTCTGGAGTGCGACGGACTCGATCCTGTTTGGCGCAGGCGGGGTCGAAGCGGCACGAGCCACGGCAAAACGCATGGCGGGACTTTTAATACCAGGCAATTGGGCAGATAATGTCCCCAGCTTGGTTATACCGCCCGGTCATGGCCAGGAAATTCATCCAACGCCTTCTGCCCCAACCGGACCGCATCCGCAACAACCGGTCGCTGCGATGGCTGGGGCCGGCCATCCATGACCCCAATCTGTGGCGGCTGAACCGTCGTTCGGTGGCGGGTGCCGTGGCGGTGGGTGCCTTCTTCGCCTTCATCCTGCCGTTCGCACAGTTTCTTGCCGCCGGGATCACCGCGGTCTCGCTGCGGGTGAACCTGCCTGTTGCGGTGACCAGCACGCTGATCACCAACCCGCTGACCTTCGGCCCTTGGTACTACCTGGCCTACAAGATCGGTGCCCTGATCACCGGCAGACCCGGCGAGGATCGAGTCCCGCAGGCGGTGCAGCCGGTGGCTGGCGGCTGGTGGGACGGGGTGGTGGCCAATCTCGACCAGGTGTTGGCGATGGGCACCCCGCTCATCGTCGGCCTGGCCCTGCTGGCCGTGGTGAGTGCCATGGTCGGATACTTTTTGGTCCACCTGCTCTGGCGCATCCCGGCCTATCTGCGTCTGCGCCGGTTGCGCCGCAAGGGCGCGCGACCGGTATGATGCGTCGCCTGCGCCCGTTCCTGCTGGCCTGGGTCCTGGCCTGGACGCCGGTCGTGGCGGCGGAGGCACCGGAGGACACGGTCATCGTCACCGTCTCCCGCGAGGCTGACCACATCCTCCTCGCGGCTGAGTTCCGGGTGCCCGTGGACGTGCGCACCGCTTGGTCGGTGTTGACGGATTTCACTCACATGCCGGAGTTCCTGCCGGGACTCAAGGAAAGCCAGGTCATCGCCCAGAGTGGACAGCGCCTGACCGTGCAGCAGAAGGGGGAATCCACGGTCGGACTGTTCCCGATGGACTACGAGTCGTTGCGCGCGATCGAGCTCAAGCCCTACCAGACCATTCACTCGCGCACCCTCAAAGGCAGTCTTGGCACCGTGGAGGGGGTGACCCGGCTGCTACCGATCGGTGAGGGCGTGACCCTGGTTGTCTACCATGCCCAGGCGCAGCCTGACTCCAGGCTGGCCGCGCTGGTCCCCGTGCGCTACCTCGCGGAGGCACTCAAGACCCAGTTCCAGGCGATGCGCGCCGAAATGCTGCGACGTGCCCGGCTCAATCTGGGCAAGTCCTCGGGGACAGCGCCGGGCGGCTGATCCCGAGGCTCGACCTCAGCCGTCGCCCTGGCGGTGCCAGGCCGCTTGTCGCAGAGTCTCGGCCTCGGCCGCGCGCAGGCGGCGTCCTGGCCTAGGGATCAGCGCCGGCACCCGCGCCTGGTAGCGGCGGTAGGCCTCACCGTAGCGCTCGACCAGTTTTCGCTCCTCCAGGCGGCTGCCGATCAGCAGATAGAGTGTCACGGCCACGGCCGTGGTGAGCCAGGCGGCATCGAGGTCGCGCGTCCACAGCAACAGCAGGCCGAGGCTATACCAGGGGTGGCGCACATAGCGGTGTAGTGGAGAGAGGACGAAGCCCTCGTGCTCGCGCCCGTCGCGCCGGCGCCACTGGGCGAGGCCCAGGAATTCCCCCATGTCGTACCAACGCAGGCTCCAGACGAAGCCCGCCACGGCGGCAATGGCCGCCGGCCAGGCGATCCAGCCTGGCACATCCCAGACCACCTCGCCCGGCATGCTGAGGGTGAGCGCCAGCGGCGGGATGAGGAGCAGGGTGGCGATGGCGTTGTAGGCGAGCCGATAGGCCGGGGCGAGACGGGGCCAGCGGCGTGAGACCCAGGCCTTGACGGCACCCCCGGCCAGCCAGGAGTGAATGAGGCCATAGGCGAGCCAGGCCAGGGCGATCAGCAGGACATCCTTCATGCCACCGCTGCCGTCCCACGCATACCCACCCCGTCAATCACCTCGCCGCAGTCCGGACAGCGGTCGTCACGGATGCGGTTTCGCCGCA
>CALAMX010000059.1 GCA_937925755.1 uncultured Burkholderiales bacterium | reverse complement strand
GCCGAAGCGCAGCCCGCCGTAGAGGACGATGAACAGCAGGGGCACGATGGGCGCAGTGCCTGGGTCCTGCAGACGATCGACGATCTCCTTGAGCGCCAGCGGCACCGAGACGTTGGCGAGCTTGGCCAGGATGAGCAGGGCAAAGGCCGCCAGCACACGCCCCTTGTACTGCCAGACGTAGGGTGCCAGCGACCAGGCCGCCCGCCATTGGGCACGGGTCGTTCGCGGTGTGTTTTCGGCTGTTTGCACGCGGCGGATTATGCCGCCTCAGCAGGTTGCTGTCCTATTACCCGAGCTGGTTCAGTGCAGTGTCGCCGCCGACCGGTTGGACTGCAGCATGCGGGTGGCCTCGTCGACAGATAGGGCGTGGCTGAACAGAAACCCCTGGTAGGCATTGCAGCCGATCTGACGCAAACAGTCGAGCTGGGCCTGCGTCTCCACGCCCTCGGCCACCAGACCCAGGCGCAGCCCCTTGGCCATGGCGGCGATCCCGGCGACTAGAGGGGGGCCACTATCCGCATGGTCGAGATCGTGCACGAAGCTGCGGTCGATCTTGAGCACGTGCACCGGCAGACGTTTCAGATAGGCGAGCGAGGAGTAGCCTGTGCCGAAGTCGTCGATGGAGATCTCCACCCCCATGTCGGAGAGCTGCCTGAGCTTGTGCACCGAGCCCTCCATGTCGCGCATGAGGGTGCCCTCGGTGATCTCGATGCCGATACCCTTGCCGCTCAGCCGATAGTCGCGCAGCAGGCGCACGAACTCGTCGACGAAATCGGGGTGTTCGATGTGGCGTGCGGGTAGGTTGACGGCCAGGGCAGTGGGGTGCAGTTCCATGTCCTGCCAGCAGCGGGCCTGGCGGCAGACGCTGTCGAGGACCCACTCGCTCATGGGGGTGATCAGACCGCTGTCCTCGGCGATGGCGATGAATTCGTTCGGGAGCACCAGACCACGCTGCGGGTGGCGCCAGCGGATGAGTGCCTCCATGCCGACGATGCGCCCGCTGCCGACGTCGACCTTGGGCTGGTAGTGCATCTCGAACTCACCGCGCTGCAGTCCCCGGCGCAGGTCGGTCTCCAAGGTCATACGGCCGGTCAGGTGCTGGTTCAGGCTCGAGTCGAAGAAACGGTAGTCGTTTCGCCCCTCGTCCTTGGCGTTGTACATGGCGATGTCGGCATGCTTGATCAGGGTCTCGTGAGTGATTCCATCGTTCGGATAGATGGCGATGCCGATGCTGGCCGAGATGTAGAGCTCGTGGCCGTTGAGGTGAAACGGGGTCTTCAGCGACGTCAAGATCTTCTCGGCGATATGGGCAGCGTTGTCGCGCGTGCGGATATGTGGTAACAGCAGCAGGAACTCGTCGCCGCCGATACGCGCCAGGGTGTCGCCCTCGCGCAGGCAATGACGCAGGCGCTGGCTCACCAGTTGCAATAGTTCATCGCCCACCAGGTGACCTAGGGTGTCGTTGACCGCTTTGAAGCGGTCCAGGTCCAGGAACATGACAGCCAGGATCAGTCCGTGCCGGCGAGCGTGGGCAATGGCCTGGGTCACCCGATCCTTGAACAGTGCCCGGTTGGGCAGCCCGGTCAGCTGGTCGTGATAGGCCTGGAAGGCGATGGTCGCCTCGGCCTTCTTGCGCTCGGTGATGTCACGCGCCACGCCATAGGTGCCGATGAAACGGCGGCCGCCCTCGGGCGTGTCCTGGTACATGCCGGAGGCCGAGACCTCGACAACCACGCCAGTCTGGGCGGAATCCGCCGCCTCGGCAGGTCCGCGGCGATTCAGCAGCAGCTCGAAATTGCGGGTCGCCCGTTCACCGGTGCGTCGTTCGTTGATGTGCCAGCGCGCGGCCTCGCGCTCGGTCTCCAGCACCAGCATCTCCCATGGCTGGCCGAGCAGGTCGGCTTTGCGCTGACCGGTGATCGTCTCGATGCTGTCGTTGACGAAGCTGATCCGCCCTTCGGCGTCGAGGGTGTAGATGAGGTCCGGGGAGTTGTTGACCAGGAAGCGATGCCATTGCTCCGAATGCGCCAGCTGGTCCTGGATCGCGCGGTTTTCACGGGCGAGAGCGAGTTCGCGCGCGGCGTTGCGCAGGCTCTTGAGCAGCTCCTCCGGCTCGTAGGGCTTGCGCACGAAGTCATACGCCCCCATGCGCAGGGCCTGCAGGGCCACTTCCAGGGTGGCGTCGCCGCTGACGACGATCACCAGGGTTTGCTCGAGCCGCTCCGCCTCGGTCCTGAGTAGATCCAAGCCAGAGCCGTCAGGCAGGTGTAGGTCGAGCAGCAGGAGGTCGAAACGCTGTGCCTGCAACGCCGCGCGTGCCTGAGCGAGGTCCTTGGCCGGGGTCACCGTGTGGCCATAGTGCCGCAGCAATAGACGCGTGCTCTCCAGGTAACGGGGCTCATCCTCCACCACCAGGATGTCGAGCGGGTTTGTCTCCTGTATTTGCATGATACCTGCCTCGATCTCCTGGGTTGCGGCAAGGATGCGTTGGTTTTTGTAGCACCTGTTGGGGCGACGCACAAGGGCCCTCATGTCTGGGCCTCGACGAGGGTGGCCCCGTTCAGCGGCAGCAGGACCTGGAAGGTGGTCAGACCGACGTGACTGCGGCAGGACACGCTCGCACCCAAGGCAATGGCCAAGTCACGGACGATGGACAGACCGAGGCCGGCGTGCTCGCCGCCCTTGCCGCTGTCGACCGGTTCGAATAGGTGTGCCAGTAGCTCGGGGGCGATCGCGGGGCCACTGTTGCTCACCAGCACCTCCGCCTGTCGCTCCAGCCGGTGATTGACGATGCAGTGGGTCTCGACTGTGACGCGGGTGCCTTCGGGTGCGGCCTCTACGGCATTGAGCAGGAGGTTCAGCAGTAGCTGTCGCAGCTTGTCGGCATCGCAGTGTAGTTCTGGGAGGGTTTCGTCGAGATGCAGATCGATGCCTACCCCTTTCTGCACCCGAGGGCCGGCGGCGGCCACCCGCGCCATGTCTTGCAAAAGGGCGCTGAGGTCGACCGCCCGCAAAGGCCGCGCAACGGTGGTCGGCTCACCGGCAAGGCTTTGCACGATGCGGGCGATACGGCCGAGCTCCTCCTCGATGATGCGCAGCTCGTCGGCGGCGACAGGGTCGTCACCCAGCTTGACCCGCAGCAGGGCCAGGTAATTTTTGACGATGCCCAGCGGGTTGTTGATCTCATGGGCGAGCTGGCGGCCGCGCATCTGCCAGGACCCGGACGACTCGACTGGACCCACCTCAGGCGCCGCTGCTATGGGAGCCGCCGGCGCGGCTATTCGCCCCAGCTTGCTGAGATAGGTCTGTTCCTCGCCCAACTGGCTGAGCTGGCGGCGATAGCCACAGGTCAGCAACACGCCAACCGGCGTGTCGCCCCCGATGGGGATGGCCAGCACCCCCTCCAAACCGGCCAGGCGCGCGATCTGGATGTCTAGAAGGCTTACCCCGGCCTGGTTCACGGTGATCGCCGTGATCGGCCGGTTCCATTGGAAGGCCTTGGCAGCAGCGGTGTCGCTGCCTTCGGTCGGCAGGGTCAGGGCCGGCGGGGGGCCGTGTCCCGGCAACGGGCGCACCACTAGCCGGCCGTCCCGGAGTTCGAGATAGATCGGCTGGACCAACCCATGCGCCTCGCGCAGGTGGGTGGCGAGCAGAGCCAGTGCGGCGAGCGGAGCATCTTGACCGGCGCGCTGGGCCGCAAAACTTTCCAGCAACAAGAAACGGCCGAGTGCCTTGTGCAGCGGTAAGGGCATCTCCTGCAGGCTGCCCAGTGTCTTCGCGCCGCCCTGGTTGCGTTCGAGGATGGTCTCTGCGTGGGCATAGGCAGCGGCCTGCAACTCGCCCAGGCGCGCCGGCGGCAGCCCCAGCATCTGCGCGATGTCTGCCTCGGTCGCGCGGCCGTCCTGTTCGGAGAGTGAGCGCGCGGCCCACAGCATCTGCACGATGCCAGCCGCATCGCGCAGGGATGGGAAGGGCCAGTGCTGATAGCGCAGGGCCTCGGCCAGCAGGCTATGGCAGCGCCAGGTCTCGATACGCCGCGCCAGGGCTGCGTCTTGTTCCTGCAGTAACTGTTCAAGGTCCCAGCCGGCAGGGGGGATGGGACCGAGGTTGTGGAGCAGGCCCGCCAGATAGGCCTCGTGCGGATGAGGATAGGCGAGATCGCGCGCGATGGCCTCGCAGAGAAAGGCACAACGCAGGGCTTGTCGCCACGCCTGGGTGCGCTCGGAACCGACCTGGTGTCTGGCCAGCAGTTCAAGGGCCTCATGGGCAAGGTGCAGCTTGAGGCCGCCCAGGCTGACGTGTTGCAGCGCCCCTTCCAGCGGCGGGATTTGCCGGGTGCGTTCGGTCTGTGCCGAGGTACTCATGATCCACAACACTAGCGCGGGGTCTAACCCCAGCAGGTCGATACAGCCCGCCGGCAGGGCCGACTCGCCACCCAGGAGGTCGAGCAGCTGGATGAGGAGGGTGGGCTGGGCGTGGGCGGAGACGGTCAGCGATGAAAGGTCGCTGTCATCTAACATGGGATGTCCGGATCGGATGACTCGATGACGACTAAGCTATATAGCAATCATCGTGCCAGGTGCCTCGGTGTCCTTGTCATACGGTTTGCGAATCGGCGAGGTCACACAAGTGTTAAAAAAACCGACACACCGTCGGATGTCATTACAGTTTTTGCCTGCCGATGGGTGCCCGTGCGGTCAGGCGCGCTCTGCTGCCCGCAGCAGCCTGAACAGGGCGCGGCTTGCGCGCGGCGGCTTGCCCTCGGCCGCCTCGCGCCGGGCATTGCGGATGAGCTGACGCAGCATCTGCACGTCGCAGCCTGGATGGGCGTCCAACCAATCATTCAGGGCTGCATCGTCTTCCAGCAGGCGGGCACGCCAGCGCTCCACGGCGTGGAATTCGGCCTTGGCCGCGTCCGATTCTCCCTGTACATGGGCGAGCCGTGCTGCGATCGGCTCGGCGTCGAGGCTGCGCATCAGTCGGCCGATGTATTGCAGTTGGCGACGGCGCGCCTCATGGCTGCGGATGCGTTGT
>CALAMX010000058.1 GCA_937925755.1 uncultured Burkholderiales bacterium | reverse complement strand
GAACGAGGCCCGGCGGCAGGAGGAACACATCGAGCTGATCGCCTCCGAGAACTACGCGAGCCCCGCCGTGATGCAGGCGCAGGGCTCGGTGCTGACCAACAAGTATGCCGAGGGCTATCCCGGCAAGCGCTACTACGGCGGTTGCGAGTGGGTGGACGTGGCGGAGCAGTTGGCCATCGAGCGGGCGAAGAAGCTGTTCGGGGCGGAGGCGGCCAACGTGCAGCCCAATTCCGGCTCGCAGGCCAACCAGGCAGTGCTCATGGCCTTCCTCAAGCCGGGCGACACCATCATGGGCATGAGCTTGGCCGAGGGCGGCCACCTCACGCACGGTATGGCGCTGAACATGTCCGGCAAGTGGTTCAACGTGGTGGCCTACGGGTTGGATGCCAACGAGGACATCGACTATGCCGGCATGGAGGCCCGCGCGCGCGAGCACCGGCCCAAGCTGATCATCGCGGGTGCCTCTGCCTTCTCGTTGCGCATCGATTTCGAGCGCTTCGCCCGCGTGGCCAAGGAGATCGGCGCCATCTTCATGGTGGACATGGCCCACTACGCGGGCCTGATCGCCGCCGGCGTCTATCCCAACCCCGTGCCCCATGCGGATGTCGTCACCTCCACCACGCACAAGACCCTGCGCGGCCCGCGCGGCGGCATCGTCCTCATGAAGGCAGAGCACGAGAAGGCGATCAATTCGGCCGTCTTCCCGGGGTTGCAGGGTGGTCCGCTGATGCATGTCATCGCCGGCAAGGCGGTGGCCTTCAAGGAGGCCATGGGCAAGGACTTCCGCGCCTACCAGGAGCAGGTGCTGAGCAATGCCCGGGTGATGGCGCGCGTGCTCTCTGAGGAGCGGGGTCTCAGGATCGTCTCCGGTCGCACCGAGAGCCACATGTTCCTGGTCGATCTGCGTGCCAAGGGGATCACCGGCAAGGACGCCGAGGCCGCCCTGGGTCGCGCCCATATCACGGTCAACAAGAACGCCATCCCCAACGACCCGCAAAAGCCTTTCATCACCAGCGGCATCCGCATCGGCACGCCGGCGATGACCACGCGCGGCTTCCGCGAGATCGAGGCCGAGCGCTTGGCGCACCTGATCGCCGATGTGCTCGACGCCCCCGACGACGAGGCGGTGATTGCCCGGGTCAAGGGCGAGGTGGCAGAACTTGCGCGGGCGTTTCCGGTCTATGGTGGCCAGGTTTCACGCCAGTGAGCGTCTGCGCGCCGAAGGCGCGGGCATACACGCTGAAACCCGCAACCGATACCGCGTCCCCTGATGCGTTGCCCCTTTTGCGGTCATCCCGACACCCAGGTCGCCGAGACCCGGCTGTCCGATGACGGCGCCACGGTGCGCCGGCGGCGGCGCTGCGCGGCCTGCGACAAGCGCTTCACCACGTATGAGACGGCGGAGATCCGCCTGCCGACGGTGGTCAAACGCGATGGCGAGCGGCAGGACTTCTCGCTCGACAAGCTGCGCGAGGGCTTCCGTCGGGCCCTGCACAAGCGGCCGGTACCCACCGAACTCAGCGACGAAGCGATCAACCGGGTGCTGCAAAAGCTGCTCACCTTGGGCGAACGCGAGGTCAGCTCGCGCTACATCGGCGAGCTGGTCATGGGCGAGCTCAAACGCCTGGACAAGGTGGCCTACATCCGCTTCGCTTCGGTTTACAAGAGTTTCCAGGACGTGGACGACTTCCGCGACGCGATCCGGGACTTGGACAAGTAAGCGCGGATGTTCAGCGCCGAGGATCATGCCCACATGGCGCAGGCGCTCCGGCTGGCGGCGCGCGGCCTCTACACCACCACGCCCAACCCCCGCGTGGGCTGCGTCATCGTCCAGAACGGCCGGGTGGTGGGCGAGGGTTGGCACCAACGCGCCGGCGAAGCGCATGCCGAGATCCACGCCCTGCGCGCAGCGGGTGAGGCAGCGCGCGGTGCCACCGTCTATGTCACGCTGGAGCCCTGCAGCCACCACGGCCGTACCCCGCCCTGCGCCGAGGCCCTGATCGACGCCGGCGTGGCACGGGTGGTCGCGGCCATGCGCGACCCCAACCCGCAGGTGGCGGGGCGTGGCATCGAGCTGCTCACGCTCGCCGGCATCCGTGCCGAGGTCGGGCTGCTGGAGGAGGCGGCACGCGAGCTCAACATCGGCTTCGTGAGCCGCATGACGCGCGGCCGCCCCTGGGTGCGGGTCAAAACCGCTGCCAGTCTGGACGGCAAGACCGCCCTGCGCAACGGCCAGTCGCAATGGATCACCGGCGAGGCGGCGCGTAGCGATGTGCAGCGTTGGCGGGCGCGGGCCTGTGCGGTGTTGACCGGGGTGGGCACGGTGCTGGCCGACGACCCGCGGATGAATGTGCGCGGCGTCGACACCCCGCGCCAGCCACTCAAGGTGGTGCTCGACAGCGGGCTACGCACCCCGCCCAGTGCACGGATCCTGCAAGGCGGCAACATCCTCATCGTCTGTCAGCAGGCCGAACCCGTGCGGCTCGCAGCACTTCTGGCGGCAGGTGCCAGCGTGCTGGAGTTGCCAGGCCCCGCCGGCCGACCCGACCTCGAGCGACTCATGGAGCTCCTCGCCCAGAGGGGGGTGAATGAGTTACACGTGGAGGCCGGCGCCACACTCAACGGCGCCCTGCTTGCCGCCGGACTGGTCGATGAATGGCTCGCCTACTTTGCCCCACTGACGCTGGGGCACCATGCGCGCGGGCTGTTCGACCTGCCGGCCCTCACTGACATGGGCGCGCGTCACGGCTGGCGGCTGCAAGAGGTGCGGCAGGTCGGCGGCGATCTGCGTCTACGCCTGCGGGCAGAGTAGCGTGCGCGCAACGACACAGCCCGCAGGGCGTCGAGCCTGCTCCAACCCGCCGCTCGTCACCTTCTGTCGCTCAAGGAGTTCCTGTGCTGCGAGGCTTAGGCCACAGTCAGGCGCGAACACGTGGACGGTGAAAACCCTACCGTGTTCGGCGCCAGCGAGCGGGCACCCGCGCAGCGCGGGCAATGCGTTTTTCACTCTGCGTGCCGCGGCGGACGCTTGGCGCACGCGCCGTCTGGTAGAGGGCGAGGTGTTGAACCTGCGCCGCGGCGGGTACGTTCTGGCGTTGAGCCTCGACGATTTCAAGAGGACGTGCCTATGCCGCCGCAATGAGGCCATGGGCGCGGGGTTCTCCACCGCGCGGCGAACCCCTACAATGAAGGTTTGTTTGCTTGCCCGCCGCGCTCAGCGCGGCGGCGCGCTTTAACGCTAGGATCGTCATGTTTACAGGCATCATCCAGGCCATCGGCCACGTGCAGCATCTCACCGAATCGGCCGGCGGTGACGCCCGCGTCACCATCGCCGGCGGCGGACTCGACCTCGATGACGTGGCCATCGGTGACTCGATCGCCGTCAACGGGGTCTGTCTCACCGTGGTCGAGAAGGGGCCGGCCCATTTCAGCGTCGATGTCTCGCAGGAGACCTTCGCCTGTACCATCGGTTTCACGCCGGGCGAGGCAGTCAATCTGGAAAAGGCCCTGCGCCTGTCGGACCGCTTGGGCGGGCACCTCGTCTCCGGTCATGTCGATGGTGTGGGCGAGGTGGCACGGTTGGAGCGCGTGGGCGACAGCGTGCGCCTCGACATTCGCGCGCCCAAGGACCTCGAGCGCTACCTCGCGCCCAAGGGCTCGGTCGCCGTCAACGGGGTGTCGCTCACCATCAACCGGGTGCATGGCGGGGCGTTTTCCATCAATCTGATCCCCCACACCCTCGCGGCCACCACACTCAAGAACCTCAGGCCGGGCGACAGGGTCAACCTGGAGGTCGACTTGCTGGCCCGCTATGCCGAGCGGCTGCTCGCCTACGCCAACGCCACGGACAAGGACTGACCAAGACCGATGCTCACCCCCATCGAAGACATCATTGCCGAGATCCGCGCCGGTCGCATGGTCATCCTGGTAGATGAGGAGGATCGTGAAAACGAGGGCGATCTGGTCATGGCCGCCGAGCACGTCACGCCCGAGGCGATCAACTTCATGGCCAAACACGGCCGCGGCCTCATCTGCCTGACCTTGACCGGCGCCCGCTGCGAGCAACTGGGCCTGTCCATGATGGTGGCCAACAACCAGACTCCACACGGCACCGCCTTCACCGTCTCGATCGAGGCGGCCGAGGGGGTTACCACCGGCATCTCCGCTCACGACCGCGCCCGCACGGTGCAGGTCGCGGTGGCCAAGAACGCCAAGCCCAGCGACATCATCCAGCCGGGCCACATCTTCCCCCTGCGTGCCCAGGACGGTGGCGTATTGGTGCGCGCCGGACACACCGAGGCCGGTTGCGACCTGGCGGCGCTCGCGGGGCTGGAGCCGGCGGCGGTGATCTGCGAAATTTTGAAAGAGGACGGCAGCATGGCCCGACTGCCGGACCTGATCGAATATGCCCGCCAGCACAATCTCAAGATCGGCACCATCGCCGACCTCATCCACTACCGCGCCGCGCACGAGAGCCTGGTCGAGCGGGTGGGTGAGCGCGACATCGATACCGCCTACGGTGCCTTTCGGCTGGTCGCCTACCGTGACAAGCTCGCCCGTGCCACCCATCTGGCGCTCACCCGGGGCGAGATCCGGCCGGAGCTGGAGACCCTGGTGCGCGTGCATGAACCCGTCTCTTTGCTGGACGTCCTGGAGGAGACGGCGCGCGGCCACAGCTTCAGCGTGCCGCAGGCCCTGCGCCTGATCGCCGAGGCCGGGCGCGGCGCCATCGTCCTGCTGCACCGCCCGGAGACGGCCGACGAGCTCATCGCCCGCGCGTTGCCGACCGACACCCAGCGGCCCGCGCGCAAGTTCGATCTACGCAATTACGGCATCGGTGCCCAGATCCTGCGCGACCTGGGGGTCGGCAAGATGCGCTTGCTCGCTGTGCCGCGCAAGATGCCCGCCATGGACGGCTTCGGCCTGGAGGTGACGGGCTATCTTCAACCCGAGGGAGACTGACATGGCCCGTTACGACAACATCCTGGAGATCGAGCCCAATCTGGACGGCACTGGCCTCAAGATCGGCATCGCCTTGAGCCGCTTCAACTCGGACGTGGGCGAAGGCCTGCTGGCCGCCGCCACGGCCACGCTCACGCGCAAAGGGGTCAAGGAATCCGACATCGTCATCGTCACCGTGCCGGGTGCCCTCGAGCTGCCAATCGTGTTGCAGAAGATGGCTCGTAGTGGCCGTTTCGACGCCTTGATCGCCCTGGGCGCGGTGATCCGCGGCGAGACCTATCACTTCGAGATCGTCGCCAACGAGATGGCCGCCGGCATTACCCGCGTTGGTCTCGACACCGGTGTGCCCATCGCCAACGGCGTGCTCACCACCGACACCGAGCAGCAGGCCACCCATCGCATGTCCGAGAAAGGGCGAGACGCCGCCCTCTGCGCCATCGAGATGGCGCGTCTGCTCGCCGCGTTATGAGCAAGCCCCGCGGCAGCCGGCGTATCGCCCGCGAGCTCGCCCTGCGCGCCCTTTACCAATGGCTGCTCACGGGGGACGACATCGCCCGCCTATTGGTGCAAAGCGAGGAGGCCGAGGAATACCGCGAGGCCAACCCAACACACTTGCACAGCCTGATCGAGGGCGTGCTCGACAACGCCGAGGCGCTCGACCAAACGCTCGCGCCGTATCTCGACCGGCCCGTCGCGCAGCTGTCGCCCATCGAACATGCCATCCTGCTCATCGGGGCCTACGAGCTCGTCCACAGCCTGGACGTACCCTACCGGGTGGTCATCAATGAGGCGGTCGAGCTGGCCAAGCGCTACGGCGGCACCGGCGGTCACAAATATGTCAACGGCGTGCTCGACAAACTTGCCCGCGAGGCCAGGGCGGTGGAGATCGAGCCGACGCGCCGTGGATGATTGGGGGGCGACCTACCCCGCAGCGATGCCCTCCGAGTTCGAACTGATCGCCCGCCATTTCAGCCGTCCTGCGCCCGGTGCGCGTCTGGGCGTGGGTGACGATGCCGCGCTCATGAAGATCGCGGCGGGTCAGGAACTGGCCGTCTCCACCGACATGCTGCTCGCCGGTCGCCACTTCCTGCCCGACACCGACCCCGAGGCCCTCGGGCACAAGGCGTTGGCCGTCAATCTCTCCGACCTCGCCGCCATGGGGGCATGCCCACGCTGGGCCCTGCTCGCCATCGCCCTGCCTGAAGCCGATGATGCCTGGCTGAGTGCCTTCAGCCGCGGTTTCTACGCCTTGGCAGAGCGCTTTGGCGTGGACCTCGTCGGCGGTGACACCACGCGCGGGCCGTTCACCCTGTGCGTGACCATCCTGGGTGAGGTCGAGGCGGGACAGGCGCTCACCCGCTCTGGCGCCCGGCCGGGGGATCAAATCTGGGTCTCCGGCTGCTTAGGCGGCGCCGCGCTGGGGCTCGCCCATCTCCAAGGCCGCGTCAGGCTCGACCCCGCTTTGGCAGACAAATGCCGGCAACGCCTTGAGTGGCCGGAACCGCGGGTTGCGCTGGGGCGTGCGCTCAGGGGTCTGGCCAGCGCCGCCATCGACCTCTCCGACGGCTTGTTGGCCGACCTCGGCCACATCCTTGAGCGTTCCCGCGTCGGGGCCGAGTTGGAACTCGCACACCTGCCCGCTGACCCGGCGCTAGCCGCTGTGCCCGAGGACCTCGCGCTTGACTGTCTGCTGGCGGGCGGCGACGACTATGAGCTCGTCTTCACCGCCCCGCCCGCGCATGCGGCGACCATCGAGTCCCTGGCCCAAAGGCTTGCGCTGCCGCTCACTCGCATCGGCCGCATCGTCGCGGGCGCCGATCTCGTCGTGCGCGATGTGCAGGGCCGGCCGCTCGCCCACCATAAGCGGGGCTATGACCACTTCGCAGACTCAGGCGGTGACGCGCTCTGAATCATGCCGCCCAGCTACGCCTTGCTGCGCGCCCACCCCGCCCACTTCCTGGCCCTGGGCTTCGGTGCCGGGCTTGCCCCGCGTGCACCCGGCACGGTCGGCACCCTGGTCGCCTTCCCGCTCTATTGGGTCCTGGCCGATCTCCCGTCCAGCGCCTACTGGCTGCTCGTCGGCCTGGGGTTTCTGGTCGGGGTTTGGTCTTGTGCACGCACGGCGCGGGCGCTCGGCGAACCCGATCCTGGCAGTGTGGTCTGGGACGAGATCATCGCTTTCCTCGCCGTGCTGCCCTTCGCGCCTGCCGGCCTATGGGGGGCGT
>CALAMX010000057.1 GCA_937925755.1 uncultured Burkholderiales bacterium | reverse complement strand
GACATGGCGTTCACCCGAATCACCTTAGTCGGCATGGAGGGCGGCCGGTGAAGCTCAAGCCCTGGTTGATCGGGCTCGCGCTGCCGGCACTCCTCGTCGATGTCGCCCTGGCCTCGGACCTGCCCGCGCAAGAAGCTGGTGTGTGGTTACAGCGGGTGGCCGACAGCGCGCGGCGGTTGAATTATGAAGGCAAGTTCGTCTACCAGCAGGGCGGTAGTATGCAGACGCTGCGTATCGTCAGCCGTGCCGTCGGTCCGCACAAGGAGACCCAGCTCTTCGCCTTGGATGGCATGCCGCGTGAGGTCGTCTGTCGAGGGGGAGAGTCCTTGATCGTCACCACCGAGGGTGGGGTGGTGCGCACCGAGCGGCGCCCGAGCAGCCGCCACTTTCCCGATCTGCTGCCGGTCAATGCCGCCGCATTGGTCAATTGGTACGCCGTGCGCTTGGGTGAGATGGACCGAGTGGCCGGCCTCGAATGCCGTTGGCTGGTGCTCGTCCCGCGCGATGCCTTCCGCTGGGGCCATCACCTCTGTGTAGAAAAGGACAGTGCGCTACCGCTGAAGGCCATGATGGTCAACGAGGTCGGCAAGCCCTTGCAGCAATATGTATTTACAGAGATTCGTTTCGGTGGCAACCCGCGACCGGCCTCTCATGCGCGTGCGCAGGCGACAGCGGAGCCGGTGGTGCGCACACCAACCACCGAGGTCATCACCGTGCGTCAACTGCCACCCGGCTACACGCGCGTGGCCGCCGTCAAGCGACGCTTGCCCAATCGGCCGAACCAGGTCGACCAATGGGTCTACAGCGATGGGCTCATGTACATCTCGCTGTTCATCGAGCCGGCTGTGCGTCCGGTCGAGACGGTCAAGGGCGAGAGCCCGCACGGCATGCTCAACCTGCTCACGCGCCAGGTGGGGAGCTGGCAAGTGACCGTGCTGGGGGATGCGCCCTGGCCAGCGATCGAGGCGATCGCGACCAACCTGGTTGAACGCTGACATCTGCGCCTGACGCAAGCAGCGATGATCGAGACTACCGCCCGCGTGACACGCCTGCAGGGGGATACCGCCTGGGTGAAGGTGGAGGCCCCCGCCTCCTGTGGCGCCTGCGGGGGCAAGGGATGTGGTGCCGCACTTTATGCGCGCCTTTTCACCTGGAGGGAACCCGAGTACCCCGTCGAAAATCCTATAGCCGCACAGCCCGGTGACTGGGTGATCGTTGGCGTAGAGGACGGCGCCATACTCAAGGCCGCTGCGCGCGGCTATCTCTTCCCCTTGGGATTGGTGGTCCTCGGGGCCGTGCTGGGAGCGCAATGGGGAGAGGGCGCTGCCATCGTGGGGGCGGTCATCGGTCTGGTGCTGGCTTGGATACGCCTGCGCCAAGGATACCGTGCGGCGATGCCGGTGATCCTGCGGCACAGGGTAGGCGGGTGCGGTCAGGTTTGAGTGACGAATCCATCGACAGACAAACGTTTTATATGAGGTGAGTTCATGAGAGCTTGGATCCTGGGTCTTTTGTTCGCCTTCGTCTCGGTCTCGGCAATCCCGGCCGGTCAGTTGCCGGACTTCACCGAGTTGGCCGAGAAACAGAGCCCCTCGGTGGTCAACATCACCACCACGCAGGACGTCCGCAAGCCGCGGCGAGGGCGCATACCGCAACCCGACGAGATGTTCGATTTCTTCCGCCGCTTCATGCCGCCCGAGGGCAACGAGCGCTTCACCCCGCCGCGGCGTGGCCAGGGCTCCGGCTTTATCATCAGCGAGGACGGTTACATCCTGACCAACACCCACGTGGTGGACGAGGCCGACGAGGTCATCGTGCGCCTACACGACCGGCGTGAATTCCGCGCCAAGGTCATCGGCAAGGACGACCGCACCGACGTGGCCCTGATCAAGATCGAGGCCAAGGGGCTACCCAAGGTCACGATCGGCGACCCTGACAAGCTCAAAGTCGGCGAGTGGGTACTGGCCATCGGCGCCCCCTTCGGCTTCGAGAACTCGGTCACCGCGGGCATCGTCTCGGCCAAGGGCAGGAGCCTGCCGCAGGAGAACTACGTGCCCTTCATCCAGACCGACGTGGCCGTCAACCCCGGCAATTCGGGTGGGCCACTGTTCAACATGCGCGGCGAGGTGGTGGGTATCAACTCCCAGATCATCTCCCGCTCGGGCGGCTACATGGGGCTGTCGTTCGCCATTCCCATCGACGTGGCGATGGATGTGGCCGAACAGCTCAAGGCCACCGGCAAGGTCGCGCGCGGTCGCATCGGTGTCATGATCCAGGAGGTCACTGCCGACCTGGCCGAATCTTTCGGTCTGGGCAAACCGCAGGGCGCGTTGGTGTCGGAGGTGGAGAAGGGTAGCCCTGCGGACAAGGCCGGTGTGCAGGTCTCGGACATCATCCTGAAGTTCAACGGTCGCACAGTCGAGCGTTCCATCGACCTGCCGCGCATGGTGGGGGCCACCCGCCCCGGTACCCGCGCTACGCTGACCATCTGGCGCAAGGGGGCGACGCGGGATCTGACCGTCGTGGTGGGCGAGATGCCGGCAGAGTCGGCCGTGGCTGCCGTCCGCGAGTCTGCCCAACCCGACCGCGCGGGTCTCGTCACCAGCGATCTCTCGCCGGAGCAACGCCGGCAACTGAACATCCAGTCCGGGGTGCTGGTGGAGGATGTCACCGGCGCAGCCGCCCGCGCCGGGGTGCGGCCGGGCGACGTGATCCTCGCGGTCAACAACCGCGAGATCTACAGTACCGAGGAGCTGTCCAAGATCCTGAGCGAGACGCAGCGCAAGAGCGTGGCCTTGCTCGTCAAGCGCGGCGAGAATTCGATCTACATCCCCTTGCGTCTCGACTGAGTCTACGCGTGGCGGCCGTGCCCGTGGGGGAGCACGGCCACCGAGCCCCCTACTAGCAGGTGGCGGCCTCTTCCTGTACTCCCCTCTATATACCCCTTGCCGACGACGGGACGCGCGATCCACTGGCTTAAGGAAACTCTGCATGACTGGCTGCGCGGGCGCTCGGCTCCGTAGCGCGGTGTTGGCTCCGGCCGCTCGGCTTCGCCTCGCTTAACGTTCGCTGCGCTCACGTTAGCCTCTGCCAAAACTCCGTTTACGGATGCTCGCCGATCCATCTGATGTGTGGCTTCGACGTAACATTCGCTTCGCTCATATGAGTCTTCGCCAAAACTTCGCCTTCGGCTCGTTTTCTGGCATCCTGCGCTCAGGGCGCGCGGCGCTCGATCCCGCTCGCCGGGTTATGCAGAGCTTCCCGAAGTCCTGCCACGGCACCCTCACTCCTCTGCCGCAAACTTACGCTTGCGCGTGTTCTTCCCCTTGAGCTCAAAGCCAGCGCCCAGGCGGGCCTCTTCATCCTCGCTCCTTCTGCGTCGCACATCTCATCCATTCTGGTGACCAGTCAGGACAGGGTCTTGCAGAGCTTCCTAATGCGCACGGTTTGCCAGTTTGTGCCCCGAGTTTGGGTTTGATTCCGGTAAAATTACAAAGCTTTGAGCCTTGGGCGCCGCTGGCGCCCGAACCATTTTCATGCGCCATATTCGCAACTTCTCCATCATCGCCCACATCGACCATGGTAAGAGCACGCTGGCGGACCGGCTCATTCAGCGCTGTGGGGGGCTCACCGAGCGCGAGATGGCCGAGCAGGTGCTCGACTCCATGGACTTGGAGCGCGAGCGCGGCATCACCATCAAGGCGCAGACGGCGGCGCTCAATTACACGGCGCGCGACGGGCAGACCTATTCT
>CALAMX010000056.1 GCA_937925755.1 uncultured Burkholderiales bacterium | reverse complement strand
GGCCCACATCGACACCGATGCCCAGGTCTGCACCAGTCTGATCGTGGACCGCTATCTGGGCGGGCGCCATCGCGCCTGGGCGGTGGTGGCCGCCTTCGGCGACAACCTGCACGAGTCGGCGCGGCGTGCCGCCGAGCCCCTGGATCTCAGCGAGGACCGGCTCGAGGCCCTGCGCGAGCTGGGCGAGTGCCTCAACTACAACGCCTACGGCGAGACGGTGGACGACCTCTACTATCCGCCGGACGTCCTGTTCCGGCGGCTGCAGGCCTACTCCGACCCCTTCGACTTCATCCATGCGGCGCCCGAGTTCGTGCGGCTACGCGAGGGCTATGCCGCCGACATGGCCGCGGCGCGTCTCATGCAGCCTGCCGAGGCGCGATCTGGCGGCGCGGTCTACATCCTGCCCGACGCCGCCTGGGCGCGTCGCGTATCTGGGGTGTACGCCAACGAATTGGCACAGGCTTACCCCCAGCGCGCACATGCCCTGCTCACCCGCTCGCCCAAGGGTCATTACGTCGTGAGCGTGCGCGCACCGCTGGCCAACCGCGCCGGCGCCGACACGCTCTGCAGCCAGTTCGAGACGGGCGGCGGCCGCAAGGCGGCCGCCGGCATCAACGTCCTGCCAGAATCCCGCCTTGCGGACTTCATTGCCGCCTTTTTCGCAACTTACCCTGGCTAGAGCCCATGCAAAACCTGATCCCCCCTTACGGCGGCGAGCTACCGATGCTCTTGGTCGATGCATACCGCGCCCAGGCCATCCGTCAGGCCGCACGCGATTACCCGTCCATCGACCTCGACTGGCGCCAGATCTGCGACCTGGAGCTCTTGCTCACTGGGGCGCTCGCCCCGCTCACCGGCTACCTGGGCCGGGCGGACCTCGAGTGTGTCCTCTCCCGTCTGGAGCTCGCCGATGGCCGCTACTGGCCCTGGCCCAACGTGCTGGCGGTCCCGGCCAAACAGGCGCAAGGTATCGAGCCCGGCATGACGGTCGCCCTGCGCGATGCTGAGGGCTTCATGCCCGCCCTGCTGCACGTCACAGAGGTCTGGTCCGCCGACCACGAGCGCGAGGCGAAGCTCGCGGCCGCATCCGGGCTGCCGCTCGACCACCCACTGGCAGCCCCAGGCCAGGTCTACCTCGCCGGCCGGGTCGAAGGGGTGAGCCTGCCGCCGCGGCACGACTTCCTCACCCTGCGCCTGACCCCGGCCGAGGCACGCGCCCAGTTCGCGCGCCGCGGCTGGCGGCGGGTGCTGGCGGTGATGCCCACCCAGGCCATGCACCGCCCGCACTACGAGTTCTACCTGCGCGCCGCCGCCGAGCGCGAGGCCAACCTCTTCATCCACGTGGCCGGCGGCGCCGACCCGGTGCACGACCCCCTGCACTTCACCCGACTACGCGCCTGCCAGGCCATACTCCCCCGCTTCCCCTCGACCACCACCCTGCTGGCGGTCAGCCCCTTACTGGCGAGCGTCACAGGCCCGCGCTCGGTTGCCTACAAGGCCATCGTCGCCCGCAACTACGGCTGCACGCACCTCGTGGTGGGTGGCGAGAGCACGCCCAGCGGCGTCCACCGGCGTGGCGCCGAGGTCCTCGGCCTAGACGCGGGGCAGCAGGCGCGCCTCATGGAGGCCACCGGCGTCGAGCTGATCCCCTTCCCCCGCCTGCTCTACGTCGAGGACCAGGATACTTATCTCACCGAGGACGCCCTGCCCGAGGGTGTGCGCGGCCTGCGCATGAACGACGAGGAGCTGCGCCGGCGGTTGATGCACGACCTGCGCGTGCCGGAGTGGTATGCCTATCCGGAGGTGGTAGAGGAGCTACGCCGCGCCTATCCACCGCGCCACCGGCAGGGCTTTACGGTGTTCTTCACGGGGTTGTCCGGCGCCGGAAAATCCACCCTCGCCCGCGCGCTGGCCGTCAAGCTCATGGAGCTGGGCGGCCGCCGCGTCACCCTGCTCGACGGCGACATCGTGCGCAAGCACCTCTCCAGCGAGCTGGGCTTCTCGCGCGAACACCGCGACATCAACATCCGCCGCATCGGCTTCGTCGCCAGCGAGATCACGAAGAATGGCGGCGTGGCGATCTGTGCCCCCATCGCCCCCTACCGCGCCACCCGCCGCGAGGTGCGCGGCATGATCGAGCCCTGGGGTGGCTTCATCGAGGTGCATGTCTCCACCCCCATCGAGGTGTGCGAGGCGCGCGATCGCAAGGGCCTCTACGCCAAGGCCCGCGCCGGGCTCATTCCCGAGTTCACCGGCGTGTCCGACCCCTACGAGGCGCCAGAGGCGCCGGAGCTCGCCATCGACACCTCGCAGTATAGCGTCGAGGAGGCGGTGCAAAAGGTCGTGCTCAAGCTGGAACACGAGGGCTATCTGCGGTGAATGCGCTCGCCGCTGCTGTTGCCCACATGCCTCGTTGAGCCATCGTGCCTTACCCCACGCGGATCATGTCGCGGCGGTGCATCGCCCCCGCGCTCGTCCTCGACGCGCCGGGCGTGGGAATGGCCTACGCGCTTAAGGGTCGTACTTCTGTTTACCGTCGTCGAGACGGCGACTGCATCCGGGCAGTCGCCCAACACCGGCGGCCTTAACCGACGGCAAACGACTCAAGCAGTCCACGATCTGTGGTCAAGCATCGACACACCCGCGGTCGTACCTCATCCCGCTTTACGCAAGGCGCGTGCTCCCGAGGGCCAACCGCTACAATGACGAGATGATCGCCCAATACACCCTGAAAACTCTCGTCCGCGCCACCGGCGTTGGGCTGCATACCGGCCGCAAAGTCGAGCTGACCCTGCGGCCGGCCCCGCCCGATACGGGAGTCGTCTTTCGCCGGCTCGACGTCGAGCCGCCGGTCGACATCCCGGTCGCCCCGGAGCGGGTGACCGATACCCGGCTATGCACGGCGATCGAGCGTGGCGGCGTCAGGATTGCCACCGTCGAACACCTCATGTCGGCCCTCGCGGGTCTCGGCGTGGACAATGTCTACGTCGATCTCACCGGCCCGGAGGTCCCCATCATGGACGGCTCCGCCGCACCCTTCGTCTTCCTCATCCAGTCCGCCGGGCTTGAGGCGCAGGCCACACCCCGCCGCTACATCCGGGTCAAGAAGACCGTGCGGGTAGAGGATGGGGACAAGTGGGCCGAGCTCTCCCCGCACGAGGGCTTTCGCCTCAGCTTCCGCATCGATTTCGAGCATCCTGTGCTCGCTCGCTCCGGTCAGAGTATCACGATCGACTTGGCGGAGCAGTCCTATGTGAAGGAAGTCAGCCGGGCGCGTACCTTCGGCTTCATGCGCGAGGTGGAATCCTTACGCAGCGCGGGCCTCGCCCGAGGGGGCACGCTGGACAACGCGCTGGTGATGGACGACTACCGCGTGCTCAACGAGGGCGGTCTGCGCTACGCCGACGAGTTCGTCAAGCACAAGGTGCTCGACGCGGTCGGCGACCTGTACATGACCGGTCACCTCATCCTCGGCGCCTTCACCGCCTACA
The DNA here is from genome assembly GCA_937925755.1 of uncultured Burkholderiales bacterium. Taxonomy (GTDB): domain Bacteria; phylum Pseudomonadota; class Gammaproteobacteria; order Burkholderiales; family Thiobacillaceae; genus JANWZL01. The sequence continues at coordinate 325 of CALAMX010000056.1, read as the reverse complement.
AGTCCGGGCACGGCCTGAACAACAAATTGCTGCGCACGCTGCTTGCCGACGCCACGGCCTGGGAATGGGCGAGCTACACCGATGCAGTCAGCCCCCCCGCCGCCATCCTGCGCCTGCACCCCCTGGCTGCCTGATGCTCGCCCTGCGCCTTTTGGCCGTCGCCTGCGCGATTGCGGTGATCTTTGCCCTGCTGGGCTATGCCCTGAGCCGTGACCGGCGCTGGCTGACGGTAGCCGGTTACGCCCTGAAAAGCGGTCTGGCCCTTGCCGCCCTCGTGGTGCTTTTCGCTGTGTTGCGGCGCATCATCGCCTGAAGCACAGTCGGC
>CALAMX010000055.1 GCA_937925755.1 uncultured Burkholderiales bacterium | reverse complement strand
GCGCTTGCGCCACACTGCTATTGGTCGGGGCGCTGCCGCAGGCCGCTGTCCCCGGCGCTGCCGCCGGCGGTCAAGGGTTGCCAGCGACCCGCCCTAGGACGACCGACTTCGCGGGGGTGGCAGCGACCTTGCACACTATCCCGGAAAGTTTGGCACCGGCGGACGGGGCGGCAGCTCTTGCCGCGAGCCGGCAAATCCTGCCGGCTTCCGGGGCTGAGACTGCTGCTGTCATGGACCTCGCGGCAGGGGGGGGCGGGTTGCGATTCCCCGTAGGGCCCGAGTTGTCCAGCCTGCGGTCGTCCATCGACGATCCCCTCCCGCGCGGCTGGGGACTGGCTGACGCCCACGCCGCGGTCTACCACGGCCGGGTTCAGGAAACGGGGCAGACTGCGTTGGCGCACGAGCCGCTTGCCCTGCAGCTGCCACTGCGTGCCAGCGGTTGGGATGCGGAGCTCGCCCAGCGCGTCGTTTGGATGGCGGGCCGTCAGGCGCAATGGGCGGAGATCACGGTCAGTCCCCCGAATCTGGGCAGCATCGAGGTGCATCTGGCGCTCCGCGGCAACGATGCCAGCGCCTATTTCTATTCCCCGCATGCGGTGGTGCGTGAGGCGATCGACGCGAGTCTCGATCGGCTCAGGGATCTGCTGGCGGCTGCCGGCATCCAGTTGGGCCAGGCCCAAGTCGGGCAGGAGTCGCTCACACGACAGCAGTCCAACGGTTACCTGGCGGCGACCAGGGCACCCGTTGTAGCCTTGCCTGGCCTCGACGAGGGGCCGGCCAGCGTCAGGCAGGGTCTGGTCGATCTCTATATCTGAAGACGCGGCGAGTCAGCCTGTCTGAACGCCCATCACGGGCGGACTTGCGATAGACTCACAAACAACCTAAGCTGGTTACTAAAAGCCCATGTTTTAGCGAGATTTCATAACCTCTAGAGGTGCCCATGGCCGAAAAAGCGGCAGCCCAGGGTGCTGAACAAGCGCCAGCCAAGAAGAAGAAGCTCCTCATCATTGTCGTTGCCCTGTTGGTGGTCGTGCTCGCCGCTGGGGGAGGCGCGTTTCTATTACTGAGCGGCAAGCCCGCGACCGAGCAACAAGCTGACGAGGAGGAGGCGGAGGCCCACGCCGAGGAGGAGGCGAAGCCGCCCGTCTACGAGAAGCTCGAGACCTTCACCGTCAACCTGGCCGATCAGGAGAGCTATCTGCAGGCGGAGATCTCTTTGAAGGTGGCCGACCCCAAGGTCCAGGAAAAGCTCAAGCAGCGCATGCCCGAGGTGCGGGACGCGCTTCTACGCTTGCTCTCTAGCAAGACGGCCGAAGAGCTGATGAGCGCCGATGGCAAGACCGCCCTGGCTGAGGAGGTGCGCAAAGAGGTCAACCGGGTGATCGGCGCGAAAAAGGCGAGCCAGGGGGTCAAAGACGTGTTGTTCACCTCCTTCATCATCCAGTAGCAAAACGCGGACGCCATGTCGGAGGACATCCTCTCCCAGGAAGAAGTCGATGCCCTGCTGCGCGGGGTGACTGGCGAGGTCGAGGAGACGGTCGCCGAAGAGACGACCACCGGCGTCAGGCCCTATGACATCGGGCGTCAGGAACGCATCGTGCGTGGGCGCATGCCCACGTTGGAGATCATCAACGAGCGTTTCGCGCGCAACTTTCGTATCGGGTTGTTCAACCTAATCCGCCGCACCGCCGAGATCTCGGTGGGGCCGGTGTCGGTCATCAAATACAGCGAGTTTGTGCGCAACCTGGTGGTGCCCACCAACCTGAACCTCGTGCACATGCCGCCGCTGCGTGGCACGGCCTTGTTCGTGTTCGATCCGAACTTGGTGTTCTTGGTCGTGGACACGCTGTTCGGCGGGGATGGCCGCTTCCACATGCGGGTGGAAGGGCGTGACTTCAGCCTGGCGGAGCAGCGCATCATCCACCGCATGCTCGAGGTGGTGTTCGAGGAATACGCCAAGGCCTGGGCACCCATACACCCTGTCCGCTTCGAATACGTGCGCTCGGAGATGAACACCCAGTTCGCCAACATCGCCACACCGACCGAGATCGTCGTGGTGACTACCTTCAGCATCGAACTGGGCGCCGGCGGCGGCGAATTCCATGTCTGTATCCCCTACAGTATGATCGAGCCGCTGCGCGATCTGCTCATGAGCCCGATGCAAGCCGACCGCGCCGAGTCGGACGAGCGCTGGCTCGCCCAGATGCGCCAGCAGGTGCAAGATGCCCAGGTGGAGCTTGCTGCCAATCTCGGGCATACAATCGTCACTTTAAGGCAGATCATGGAGTTGCAGGTTGGCGACGTCATCGCCCTGGACATCCCCGATGCGGTGATCGCCCACGTCGACGGCGTGCCCCTGTTCGAGTGTCAGTACGGCCAGGTCAATGGCCGATATGCCCTGAAGATCAAGCGCGTACTGCCCAGCGATGAGCGGACGGCCGCCCTGTCCGGGATCATGCCATGACGAACGAAGCCGAGAAGGACAGCATCACCGCCGACGACTGGGCGGCGGCCCTGGCCGAACAGGAGAGTGCTGCGCAGGGCGCGGGCGCCGACGACTGGGCAGCGGCGATGGCCGAACAGCGCGCCGCCGAGGCCCAGACAGCGCCGAGCGCGGCGAATGTCTTCCAGAGCCTGGTGGCAGATGCCGTGCCGCCGGCGGCCAACAATCTCGACCTGATCCTCGACATCCCCGTGCATCTGACGGTGGAGCTCGGCCGCACCAAGATCGCCATCCGCAACCTGTTGCAGTTGGCGCAAGGCTCCGTGGTGGAGCTCGACGGCCTGGCCGGCGAGCCCATGGACGTGCTGGTCAATGGTTATCTCATCGCCCAGGGCGAGGTGGTGGTGGTCAACGACAAGTTCGGCATACGGCTGACCGACATCATCAGTCCAGCGGAGCGGCTGCGCCGCCTCAACAAATGAACGATGCGCCCGCGCGACCGGCGCACGGGGGTGCAGGGCGGGGCAGGGGTCTGCTGGCGCTGGCCGGCGTGACCGCCGGTTGGCCAGGCATTGCCGCGGCCGCAGCACCGACGGCCGCCGAGACCTCGACCTTGGGTCTGTTGTTGCAGGCCCTATTGGCCCTGCTGATCGTCCTGGCTGCCTTGTTCGCCTTCCTCTGGTTGCTGCGGCGACTGACCCCGGCGCAAACCGGTGCCCAGGGGGTGGTGCGCATCGTCGGCGGCGTCATGCTGGGTACGCGCGAGCGTCTGGTCGTCGTCGAGGTGGCCGATCAATGGCTGCTGTTGGGGGTGGCGGCCGGCCGCGTCAACCATCTGCACACCATGCCCAAGCCGCCGCTGGATCCTGGCCAAGCGCCTATGCCGGCCGCCAGTCCCTTCGCCGGCAAGCTGACCGAATTGCTCACGCGCCACCGCAGCGGTCGATGATGGCGCGGCTGTTTTTGCTCGCTCTCGCCTGTCTGCCCGGCGTGGCCGCCGCCGCGCAAGGTCTGCCCGCCTTCGTGAGCACACCAGGGCCGGGCGGCAGCACGACCTACAGCTTCAGCCTGGAGGCGCTGCTGCTGCTCACCTCGCTCACCTTCCTGCCGGCGGTGCTGCTGATGATGACCTCGTTCACCCGTATCGTCATCGTCCTGGCCCTGTTGCGCCAGGCACTGGGCACCATGCAGGCGCCTCCCAATCAGGTCATCATCGGGCTCGCCCTGTTTCTGACCTTATTCATCATGACCCCGGTGTTCGAGCGCATCTATGATGTGGCCTGGCGACCCTACGCGGACAATCAGATCGATTTCGTGCAGGCCGTCGAGCGCGGCGCCGAGCCGCTCAAAGCCTACATGCTCAAGCAGACGCGTGAGACCGACCTGGCCCTGTTCGTGCGTCTGGCCAAGGCCCCGCCGATCGAGACCCCTGAGGCGACCCCCATGCGGGTGCTGATTCCGGCCTATGTGATCTCGGAGCTCAAGACCGCCTTCCAGATCGGCTTCATCATCTTCGTCCCTTTCCTGATCATCGACCTGGTGGTCTCCAGCGTGCTCATGTCCATGGGCATGATGATGCTCTCGCCCATGCTGGTATCGCTCCCCTTTAAACTATTGCTATTCGTCCTGGCCGATGGCTGGAATTTGCTGATCGCCTCGTTGGTGCAGACTTTCGAGATATGAAACGGCCCCGGCTCGCAACACTCGCCGCCCCGGGAGGGCAGTCAGTACGCTTCGGGTGGCTCGGCGCGTACTGGCCAGGCGCGTACTGATATGACCCCAGATACCGTAGTCGCTATCATCCGTGCCGCCCTAGAGGTGGCGGGCCTGACTGCCGGGCCGTTGCTGCTCGCCTCGCTGCTCACTGGGCTACTGGTGTCGATCTTTCAGGCCGCCACCCAGATCAACGAGCTGACGCTGACCTTCATCCCCAAGCTGGTGGTGATGTTCCTGGTTCTGGTGCTGATGGGGCCCTGGGCTCTGCAGCTTATGGTGGAGTACACCGTTCGGCTGATCGAAAGCATCCCGCAGTTGATCGGATGATCACCGTCACCACGGCACAATTGGAGGCATGGCTCGCTGCCTTTCTGTTCCCGTTGGTGCGCATCCTCGCCTGGCTCGGAGCCGACCCCCTGTTCGGCAACCGCGCTGCACCCGTAAGCGTGCGGGTGGCCCTGGGATTCGTCCTCACCGTGGCCATCGTCCCAGTCTTGCCGCCCGCGCCCCAGGTCGCATTGAGTTCCGGTGAGGGGCTGCTGATCCTGGCGCAACAGGTGGTCATCGGCGCGGCCCTAGGCTTCATGCTGCGTATCGTCTTTGCCACGCTGGAATTTGCCGGCCAATTCATCGGTCTGCAAATGGGCCTGTCGTTCGCGACCCTGATCGACCCGGTGAATGGGGCACAGACGCCGGTCGTGGCGCAATTCATGGTCATCATCGCCGCCCTCGTGCTCTTTGCCTTCAACGGTCACCACCTCATCCTCGAGGCCCTGGTGGAGAGCTTCCGCCTCTTGCCCATCGGTGTGCAGCCTTTGTCCGGTCTGGATTTCGCCACCATCGTAGGCTTTGGCGCCGAGATCTTCCGCTTGGGACTCAAGATCGCCCTGCCGGTGACCGCCGCGCTACTATCGACTAACCTGGCCATCGGCATGATGACCCGCGCCGCCCCCCAACTCAACATCTTCGCCGTCGGTTTCCCGCTCACCTTGGCCGCCGGCTTTGTCGTCCTCTATTTCACCTTGATCTTTCTGCCGCAGACCCTGGAGGGCGTCTGGATGAAGGCGGTCGAGGGCATGGGCGATCTGTTGTCGCGGAGGGTCGGGCGGTGAGTACGTACCCATCGCCGCGAGTCGCTGGCCCAAGAGGGTGTTCTCGCTGGGTCCGACGCTGGGCGCACTTGATCCCAGCCGGCGGGCGGGTGCTGGACGTGGCCTGTGGTAGTGGCCGCCATGCGGTATGGCTGGCCGCGCAGGGCTACCGCGTCACTGCCGTCGACCGGGACCTCTCTCTGAGCGCCGCGGTGCGGGATACCCCGGGCATCACCTGGGTCGAACACGACCTGGAACAATCCCCGTGGCCCTTCGAGCCAGAGATGTGGCAGGGCGTCGTGGTGGTCAACTACCTGCACCGGCCACTCATCGACACCTTGCTCACTGCGCTGGCCCGCGGCGGGGTACTCTTGTATGCCACCTACACCCTTGGGCAGCAACGCTTTGGCCGGCCGCGCCATCCAGACCATCTGCTCATGCCTGGCGAACTGCTCGAAAGGGTGCGCGGGCAACTGCATGTGGTGGCCTACGAGGATGTGACCGAGACCACCCCCGTGCCACGCTGCCGCCAGCGGCTGGCGGCGGAGCGTGTCTGAATCCACGCGCCGGATTTCGGATAGAATCGCACTTTTGAAATGTTAAACACCATGCTCACCGGCAGTCTCGTCGCCCTGGTCACCCCCATGACCGCCGCGGGCGAGCTCGATCTCGATGCACTCCGCCGCCTCATCGACTGGCATGTGGCCGAGGGCAGCGACGCCTTGGTCATCGTTGGCACGACCGGCGAGTCGCCGACGGTCAGCTTTGAGGAACACTGCCTGCTGATCCGCACGGCGGTCGAACATGCGGCCGGCCGCATCGCCATCGTCGCCGGCACGGGGGCCAATTCCACGGCCGAGGCCATCGAGCTGACACGCTGCGCGAAGGCCGCCGGTGCGGTTGCCGGCCTGTCGGTGGCCCCGTACTACAACAAACCC
>CALAMX010000054.1 GCA_937925755.1 uncultured Burkholderiales bacterium | reverse complement strand
GTATGGCATCATGATGATACGTCTCGCATCCGGCGCTCCGGGCACGCAATCCCGGTCGCCGGGTTATGCAGAGCGTCCTTAGGAGACACCATGCGCAGACTGATCCTGATCCTCACCCTCTGCTTCGCCACCCCGTCGCTCACCGGCTGTGGCTACAACACCTTGCAGGCCCAGGACGAGGCGGTGCAGGCCGCCTGGTCGGAGGTGCTTAACCAGTACCAGCGCCGCGCCGACCTGGTGCCGAACCTGGTCAACACCGTCAAGGGCTACGCTGCGCACGAACGCCAGGTGCTCACCGCAGTGACCGAGGCGCGCTCTCGTATTGGCCAGCTGCGCGTCACGCCGGAGATGCTCAACGACGAGGCGGCACTCAGACAGTTCCAGGCCGCCCAGGCCGAGCTCACCGGGGCCTTGAGCCGTCTCATCGCGGTGGCGGAGAACTACCCGCAGCTCAAGGCCGACGCCGCCTTCCGCGACCTGCAGGCGCAGTTGGAGGGCACCGAAAACCGGATCACCGTCGCCCGCAACCGCTACATCCAGGCGGTGCAGGCCTACAACACCACGGTGCGCAGCTTCCCGACCAACCTCACAGCCATGCTCTTCGGCCACAAGACCAAGGCCAATTTTGCGGTGGAAAACGAAAAGGTCCTCGCCAGTCCGCCCAAGGTCGATTTCGGCGGCGAAGCGCCGGCCGCGGCGGGGACGGCGAGCGGCTACTGACCACCCGGTTGACAGCGGGCAGACGTGCGTGCGCACCGATGCGACCCACTCGCCCCCTCGATGGGGAGGGCAAGACGGCGATGACACGGTCTGCCCCTGCCTGCCGCGTGTTGCCTCACCGCCGGGCTTCTTTGCGAGGGGCGGAAGAATTGGCGGTGGTGCGGGCCTCCGACCCGTGGGTTCCGTTCTTGGCCTTGTTGATGGCCCTGCTGCTGGTTCCGGCCTGGGCCCAGTTGGCCGTGCCCCCCTTGAGTGCGCGGGTGACGGACTTCGCCGGCCTGCTCTCCGCGGGGGAACGCCAGCGGCTCGAGGACAAGCTGGCGCGCTTCGAGCAGGAGAAGGGCAGCCAGATCGCCATCCTCATCGTGCCTACCACGCAACCCGAGACCATCGAACAGTACGGCATCCGGGTCGCCGAGACCTGGCGGCTCGGGCGCAAGGGGGTAGACGACGGGGTGCTGCTTCTGGTGGCGCGCGACGATCGCGCCCTGCGCATCGAGGTCGGCTACGGGCTGGAGGGGGTGATCCCCGACGCCGTGGCCAAGCGCATCATCGAGGAGATCATCGTGCCGCGCTTTCGCGCCGGCGACTATGCGGGGGGGCTGGATGCCGGTGTCACCGCCCTCATGGAGCGCATCTCCGGCGAGGCGCTGTCGCCGCCGCGGCCGGTGGAAAGCCGGGGCGGCGGGCCTGCCCCCCTGCTGCCGGCTGCGATGATGTTCGCCTTCGTCTTTGGCGGGGTCTTGCGTTTCTTTCTCGGGCGCCTTGCCGCCGCCGGCATCGTCGGTACGCTCGCCTTCTTCGGGGCTTGGTGGTTGCTGGGCAGTCTCCTCGCCGCGCTTTTCGTTGCTGCCATCGCCTTCATCATCACCCTGTCCGGTGGCGGCCGTGGCTGGGGTGGCGTGGGGCCTCGCGGCGGCTATGGTGGCTGGGGAGGGGGTGGTCTTCGCGGCGGTTTCCGCGGCGGCGGCGGCGGCTTCGGCGGCGGCGGCGCCTCGGGCCGCTGGTGACGGCATACGCTTGGGCAACCTCATGGACCTCCTGCGCATCCTCAAACACCTGCTCTATCCAGACTGGATCGTGCGGCACGCCTTTCCACCTTCCGTCATGGCGCGCATCGAGGCCGCCATTGCCGCCTCCGAGGCAAATCACCGCGGCGAGATCCGCTTCGCCGTCGAGGCGAGCCTGAGCCTGCGAGCGCTGCTCGCGGGGCAGAGCGCGCGCGAGCGCGCGGTCGAGGTCTTCTCGTTGCTCAAGGTCTGGGACACGGAAGAGAACAACGGCGTGCTCATCTACCTGCTGCTCGCCGACCACGACGTCGAGATCGTCGCCGACCGCGGGGTGAGCCGCGCCCTGCCACCCGACGATTGGGCGGAGGTTTGTCGGACCATGGAGGCGCATTTCCGCGCCGGGCGCTATGCCGATGGGGTGTTGGCCGGTGTGGACGCGATCGGCCGTCAGCTCACCGCACTCTACCCGCGCACGGGCGCGGACTTCAACGAGTTACCCGACCGGCCGGTGCGTCTGTAGCGTCCATCTTTTTCAGCGCCGCCTGCGCCGGCGCCGCCGTCTGACCGGTTTGCTGGCGATGTCCCTCACCTTGGCGATCACCGCGCCAGGCGGCGGCAGCACCTCTTTGAGATCGGCGGCCACCGTCGCGGCCTGGGCCGGTGGGGGGGCGTGGTGCAGGCTGGCCGCCACCGCCAGCAATCGCTCAAGTTCGGCCGGGTGCTCGCGCATGTTGCGTTGATGCCAGCGCCGCACCAGATACATGGTCAGTGCCACGAACAGGCTGAAGAGGACGATCACCGTGTCGATCGACAGGTCCAGCCAGACGAGCACGGCATACAGGGCCAGCATGACCAGGATGGACAGGTTTTCGTTGAAGTTCTGCACGGCGATGGAGTGCCCCGCGCCCATGAGGATGTGGCCGCGATGCTGGAGCAAGGCGTTCATCGGCACCACGAAAAAGCCGGCCAGGGCGCCGACGACCAGCATCAACACGATGGCCTGCACCTGATCAGTCACCACCACCATCAGATTGGCCAGCACGCCCATGGCGATGCCCACACTCACCACCCTGACCGACTTGTCGATCGGCACGAGCTTGCCCGCCAGTACGGCCCCCAGGGCCACCCCCACGGCAAACACCGCCTGCAGGTAGGTGGCCTGGTCCAGGCGCAGGTGCAGGGTATGCTCGGCCCAGCGCAGCATGATGAACTGCAGCGTCGCCCCTGCACCCCAGAACAGGGTGGTCACCGCCAGGGTGATCTGCCCCAGCTTGTCCAGCCAGAGCAGGCGCACGCAATGGGCGAAGTCGCGCAGGAGATAGACCGGGTTGACGTGTGCCGGCTTGTGGTCCACGCCCGTGTTGGGCACCCACAGGTTGATCAGCGCCGCCAGCCCATAGAGCAGGGCGATGCTCAGCATGCTGTACTTGAGCAGGCTGCCGCTCGCCCCGCCGAACAACAGCTCGTCGGCCAGGCGGAAGGCGTCGTGCACCATGGGGCTGACCAGCCAGCCGCCCAGCATGGTGCCGAAGATGATCGCCGCCACCGTGAGCCCCTCGATCCAACTGTTGGCCACCACCAGCTTGTTGTGCGGCACATACTCGGTGACGATGCCGTATTTCGCCGGCGAGTACGCTGCCGCGCCCAACCCCACCAGGGCGTAGGCATAGAGCGGATGCACACCTGCGATCATCAGCAGACAGCCGACCACCTTGATGCTGTTGGCAATGAACATCACCCGGCCCTTGGGCATGGAATCGGCAAACGCCCCGACGAAGGCCGCCAGCACGACGTAGGAGATGGTGAAGAAGAGCTTCAGCAACGGCTCGTACTGGGCCGGTGCGGCGATCTCCCGCAGCATGGCGATGGCGGTGATCAGCAGCGCGTTGTCGGCGAGTGCCGAGCAGAACTGCGCCGCCATGATGATGTAAAAGCCGCGGTTCATGCGCGCAGGGTCAGCTTAGGTTTACTGTCGGGGCTCGACTTGGATGGGGTAGGGCAGGGCCGCAGGCGGGTTATGGCGCAATTCGCAGAGAACATGTCGGAGCGGGTTTCGCGGCGGCAGCAGTCTTCACACCCTGCCGCCGGCATCTTATATCAAGGCCGCCTCAAACGCCCAGTACCGCCGGAATCGCACCGGACCGATGCGCTCGGAAGCCGCGTATAGAGTGGCGTTAGAGAAGTGATTATGGTTCAATAAAAGCGACTGATAGGTCTAACACGCCTCCATGGCCGACCGCCGTTTACAAGTCTTTTACACTGTCGCCAAACAGCTCTCCTTCACCAAGGCCGCCGAGCTGTTGTTCATGACCCAGCCGGCGGTCACCTTCCAGGTCAAGCAGTTGGAGGAGCACTTCAACACGCGCCTGTTCGAGCGCTCGCATGGCAAGATCTCGCTCACCCCAGCGGGGGAGCTCGCGCTGGACTACGCCGAGCGCATCCTCAACCTCACCGCCGAGATGGAGGCGCGCATCGCCGAGTTGACCGGCCAAGTGAGCGGACCCTTGCTGATCGGCGCCTCCACCACCATTGCCGAATACATGCTGCCGCGCCTGCTCGGCGAGTTCAAACAGAAACACCCCGAGACCCAGGCGCGGTTGACAGTGGCCAACTCCGAGACCATCGAGCGCAAGGTGGCGGACCATACCCTGGACATCGGCCTGATCGAGGCCCCCTCGCATCACCCCAACCTCATCACCCAGGTCTGCTGCGAAGACGAGTTGGTGATGATCTGCGCCCCGTACTCCGACCTCGCCAAACAGTCCAGCGTAACTCCGGAGCAGGTGGCCTCTCACCCCTACATCAGCCGTGAGGCCGGCTCCGGCACGCGCGAGTGCATCGACGAATACTTCCGCAGCAACGGGGTCAACTTGGACGAGTTGAACCTGGTGATGGAGCTGGGCAGCCGCGAGGCCATCAAGGGCGCTGTGGCGGCCGGACTGGGTGTGGCCATCGTCTCCAGCACTACGGTGGCAAAGGAGGTACGCCTGGGCGAGTTGGTCGCCATCCCCCTCAACCCGCCGCTGCGCCGCCAGCTCTCCCTGGTCTATCCGCAGGAGAAGTTTCGCAGCAAGCTGCTGCAGTCTTTCCTCGAATTCCTGGAGAGGAGCCCGCTGGTCAAGAACCAGATCGACATCTCGCTCTAAAGCCCGATGACTGCCGACGAACGCCGGCTGCTGCGCCTCTTCCGCGGCCTGCCGGCAGCGCAGCGCGCCGCACTACTGGATTATGCCGAATACCTCGCCAGCCGCGCGGCTCACCTGGAGGACGCGAAACCCAGACAGCCCCTGCCCATCCCCCGGCCAGCCGAGGAATCGGTCATCAAGGCAATTCGCCGCTTAAGGCAGACCTATCCAATGCTCGATGCCAATCGCCTGCTGCACGAGACCTCCAGCTTGCTGGCCCAGCACGTGGTGCACAAGCGGCCGGCCGCCGAGGTCATCGATGAACTGGAGGCCCTGTTCCGGCGTCATTACGACAGTCAGAAGACGGAGGACTGAGGACCGCGGTCCGGGCACTTCCGTTGGTACGAACGCTGGCGCAAACTGACGGCCTCTGGCAGATGACAAGGAACCCCATGCGCAACGCCGACCCCGCCGAACTCGACAAATTCAGTCAGCTCGCTCACCGCTGGTGGGATCCCAACTCGGAGTTCAAGCCCCTGCACGACATCAACCCGCTGCGGCTCGACTGGATCGAGCGGCTCGCAGGTCTCGCCGGCAAGCGCGTGGTGGACGTGGGCTGCGGTGGCGGCATCCTGGCCGAGGCCATGGCCGGTCGGGGTGCCCAGGTCACGGGCATAGACCTCTCGGACAAGGCGCTCAAGGTGGCTCGGCTGCACCTGCTCGAATCCGGCCGCCAGGTGGACTATCGGCTGCTGTCCGCCGAGGACCTGGCCGAAGAGGCAGCGGGGACCTTCGATGTGGTCACCTGCATGGAGTTGCTCGAGCACGTGCCCGACCCGGCCAACACGGTCGCCGCTTGCGCACGCCTGGCCAAGCCCGGCGGCTGGGTCTTTTTCTCGACCATCAACCGTAACCCCAAGAGCTATCTCTACGCCATCATCGGCGCGGAGTACATCCTCAACCTGCTGCCGCGCGGCACGCACGACTGGGGGCGTTTCATCAAGCCCTCCGAGCTCGCCGCCCATGCCCGCCGGGTTGGACTTAACCCGGTCGAGATCACTGGTATGACTTACAACCCCTTCACCAAGACCTACCGGCTTGAGGCCGACACGGACGTCAACTACCTCATGGCCTGCCGTAAACCGGGGGACGTGTGAGCGCTGTCCCCGCTCCGTCCGGTCGGCGGGGGCCGTTAGCGGCGAGTGGGAAGAGGGTGGTGCTGTTCGACCTCGACGGCACCCTGGTGGACACGGCGCCTGACCTGGCGTTCGCCCTTGATGCGCTGCGGCGCGCGCGTGGTCTTGAACCGCTCGCCTACGCCGAGTTGCGTGCACAGGCCTCACACGGCGCGCGCGGACTGATCCAGCTCGGCTTTGGTCTCGGACCGAACGATCCCGGCTTCGATGCCTTGCGCCAGGAATTCCTGGAGATCTACGCCGGTGTCCTTACCGCCCGTTCAAACTTATTTCCGGGGATGGGTGCCGTGCTCGACACCTTGGAGGAGCGGGGGCTGCGCTGGGGGGTGGTTACCAACAAACCCACCCGTTTCACCGAACCTCTGCTGGCGCATCTGGGCCTGTACGAGCGGGCGGCCTGCGTCGTCTCAGGCGACACCTGCCCACAGTCGAAGCCGCACCCCATGCCACTGCTGCATGCCTGCCGGCACACAGGGGTCGAACCGGTCGAGTGTCTCTACGTGGGTGATGCGGCACGTGACGTCGTAGCCGCCCAGGCCGCAGCAATGCCCGCGATCGTCGCCCTATGGGGCTACCTGGGCAGCGATGACCAGCCCGAGAGCTGGGGTGCCGATGCCCTCATCACCTCGCCCGAGGCCATCCTCGACCTCCTCTGAACCGGACAACGCCGCCACCACTGCCAGAGAAGGCAGATCTAGAGCATTGCATCGAGCACGCTGGCAGGCAGCATTGTGAGCAGCGATGGTGAAGCATCCCCCCGACACAACCAGAGGAGGTCAGCATGAAGCTCACCCTCACCGTCATCAAGGCCGACATCGGCTCAGTCGGCGGCCACATCGCCCCCTCGCAGGCCCTGCTCGAAGCGGTGCGCCGGCATGTGGAAGAACAGGGCAGGGGTTTGCTTTTCGACAGCGATGTCTCCCACACCGGCGATGACATCGCCCTGCTCATGACCCACACCCGCGGTGTGCGTGACGAGGCCGTGCATCGTCTGGCCTGGGACGCCTTCCTCGCCGGCACGGCCACGGCCAAGGCGCAGGGCCTCTATGGGGCGGGGCAGGACCTGCTCAAGGATGCCTTCTCCGGCAACGTGCACGGGCTGGGGCCGGCCTGCGCCGAGATGGAGTTCGACGAGCGGCCGGGCGAACCCTTTCTGTTCTTCGCCGCAGACAAGACTGACCCAGGCGCTTTCAACCTGCCCCTCTACCTCGCCTTCGCCGACCCCATGAACACGCCGGGGCTGATTCTCTCGCCCAACATGAGCGCGGGCTTTCGCTTCGTGATCATGGACGTCGACCACACCGAGGGCGACCGCGTCATCGAGCGGGTGGCTCCGGAGGAGCTCTACGACATCGCCGCCCTGCTGCGCGACCCCGAGCGCTACGTGGTCGAGGCCATCTACTCGCGTGCATCGGGCGAACAGGCCGTGGCCGTGGCCACCTCGCGCCTGCACAACATCGCCGGCAAGTACACCGGCAAGGACGACCCGGTCATGCTCGTGCGCACGCAGATGAACTTCCCGGCCACCGGCGAGGTCCTCGCCCCTTTTGCCCGAGGCCACTTCGTCGCCGGCGGCATGCGCGGCTCACACCAGATGCCGCTCATGCCAGTGCCGCTGGGCAGCGGCAGCAGTGACTTCGACGCTCCGCCCATCGTTACCTGCGCCGCATTTGCCGTGCATGGAGGCAGGCTCACCGAGGCCATGGACGCCTTCGCCCACCCCTACTGGGACGAAGTGCGTCAGCGTGTGGCGGCCAAGGCGCGCGATATGCGCGCCCAGGGCTTTTTCGGTGCCGCCATGCTCCCCATGAGTGAGCTCGAATACACCGGCATCACCCAGAAGCTCGCCCGTCTCGACGAGCGCTTCACCGTGCGGGGGGCATGCGCGAGCCGGTCTAGCTGGGCCCGGCACGCAGGGGCACTCAATCGCCGAGTGTAGACTGCCGGGCAGTCGCTCGAACGCTGCGATCTGTATCTGTACACGTTACGACGGTGTCAACCGGCCAAAGGGCACGCATGGGACAGAGTGCCGCACTGGCGAACGGGCCTGGGTGGCAAGCCAGGGACCGCACCAGGGCGAGGAACGGCCGACTCGCGGGTTCTGCGGATCGAACACGATCTTTTTTCACCTCATACTACCCGCGTCGTATGTTCTGCCAGAACTGGACGATCAGCCAGAGGGCGAGGGCTGATTCGCAGACCATAGGCTGCCACAACCGCGTCTCACCCAGCCCGTGGTTACCCCGGTCCACGCCGGAGGGCCGCCCGGGGTGCACATGGAACTTTTCCTGGATCTGGAGCTCATAGACATATACCATGATGGCGAGAGCGGGTCATTTACTTGGCCTGTGCAGTCAGCAGGGGGCGACCTGGCTTCGACGTGGGTTGCGAAGCAGACAAGGGCATACCGAGGACCAGTCACCTCGTAAATCAACTGGAAAGCAATAGTCGCCAACGACGAAACCTACGCTCTGGCCGCTTGATGGCCAGACCCCTCACCGGCTCTCCCGTGGGCCGGGCTGGGCAACCAGCTGAGGGGTCATCCACACGGGATCGCGCCTGCCCGGGCCGCCTGGGCTGGCGTTAAAATGAGGCGGCTCGCGCGGATCAAGCCTGTTCGGCCGGCGTGATCTGCGCTAAACCCAAAAGACCGGACTAAGTATGTAGAACTTGCTGCAGAGAGCTTGCGGACGCGGGTTCGATTCCCGCCGCCTCCACCAAACACCCGAACCCGGCCTTGTCCGGGTTTTTTTGAGCTAGACGGGGCAGCGCGTGCCATGAACGTACAAGTTGCGCAGTGACTCTTGCTGCCCCCTCTTAGGAGACGCTGAAGGAAGCGGCGAGCGGGATTGGGCGCCACGCGCCCGGAGCGCGAGCCGCGAGACATCACCCGAAGTCAGGCGAGGTTGCAGAAACAGAGTGTTCAAGGAAAGCCCACATGCGCAAGGCGCTTGGGCGAGGTAGAGCCGACCGGTTTAGGAAAAAAGTGTATTTGTGGAGGCTCACATGCGCCCAGCGCATGTGAAGCGAGGCGAAGTCGAGCGACCGAAGGCAACATCGCGCAGCCAGTTATGCAGGCTATATGCGGACTTTGGGTGTCTAGATGTGGTGGCCAGGGGCAGAATCGAACTGCCGACACGCGGATTTTCAGTCCGCTGCTCTACCAACTGAGCTACCTGGCCCTGAGAGCGCTGCGAATGCGTGTTATCAATCCGCTGCTCTAGCAACCGAGTCAAGGGCTTTTCGAACCATAAAGCGGCGGATCGAGCGATTGATCACGGCTTGAAGAAGATTATTAGATCCTGAACCCCCACTGTTAGTCAAGCCCATGTATGAGTCGGGTACCTTTGGCACTCGGGTTACTGGATGAAATTGTAGCGGGGAGAGATGCCGAGGGCATGATGAGGGCGTTTGTTGTAGAAGACGAGCCAGTCGGCGAGATTTTGATTGGCCCAGATTGTCCATTAGACCGGCCTCTGCCTGCGCTCAGCTCATCGCAAGTGCTAGCGATGTGGACCTCTGAAGTGGCTTATCGATCCGAAACGAATCAATTTGACGCCATCCCCCAGGGGGAGGGTTGGGGTAATGGCCAAAGCGGGCGGTATTTCACGTCTACCCTCACCCCCACCCTTCTGCTCGGGGGAGAGGGCTGTAGAGTTCATCCGTTTCGGATCGATAATCCTAAAAACCCCAGTTAAACGCGCCCGAAGGCCGGCCCAGGACAGTGGCCGGCGCGACAGCCCTGTTGAGGGCGCAGGACAGCGCGCAGTGCTGGTCCCGAGCGCAGCGAGGGATGGCCCGCAGGGCCACGAGCGATGACGCCGCAGGGCGACCGCGACGGGCAGAGCAGGGGCCCCTTCTGGGGATGCGACCCCGGAGGGGGATGCAGCCGCCCCACCCGCGGTCGCCGGCATCCCCCGCGCTGGCCGATCCCCGCTCGCGCGGCCCCCCCTGCAAGGAGGAGCGAAAACGAGCCCGGTAATCTGATCCAACAACCGGGCTCGTTTCGTCGCAGACAAAACGAACCCGGTAGACTTTTCCAACCTCCGGGCTCGTTGGCTCGTTTTGTCGCAGACACGAAGCCGGGCGCTGTCCTGGGCCGGCAAACGGGCACGTAGCGGTCTCAACACCTGGGTGAGCGCGAACGAAGGCAAAATCGCCGGCATGATCAGGCTATTGCGAAACGAATCGAGCGGTCAACCGAG
>CALAMX010000053.1 GCA_937925755.1 uncultured Burkholderiales bacterium | reverse complement strand
GGGGTGGCGGCGGCCTTCGTGATCCTGTCCTATTACAGCGTGGTCGCCGGTTGGACCCTGCACTATAGCTGGCTGGCGCTCTCCCAAGGTTTCGCCGGGATGCAGCCGGCCGAAGTCGAGGCCCTGTTCGGCCAGGTCTATGCCGACCCCGGCATCAACCTGTTTTGGCATGGGTTGTTTATGCTGCTGACCATCGTCATCGTCGCCGCCGGGGTCAACGCCGGGGTGGAGCGTTGGAGCCGCATCCTCATGCCGCTGTTGTTCCTCATGATTCTCGCCTTGGTGTTGCGCGCGGTGGGCACCGACGGTTTCGTTCCGGCCCTCGATTTCGTCTTCGGCGCACACGGCGAGCGGCTCACCGCCGCCGGCGTGTTGGAGGCCCTAGGGCACAGCTTCTTCACCCTGAGCCTGGGTATGGGGGCCATGCTCACCTACGGCAGCTACCTGCGCGCGCGTGATGACGTGGTGACGACCTCGCTCGCCATCGGCGGCCTGGACACCCTGATCTCTCTCATGGCCTGTCTGATGATCTTTCCCATCATCTTCGTCGCCGGCCTCACCCCCGCAGCCGGACCAGGCCTCGTGTTCGTGAGCCTGCCCATCGCCTTTGGCCAGTTGCCGGGTGGGGCGCTGTGGGCGGCGGTGTTCTTCGTGCTGCTCGCCGTGGCGGCGCTCACCAGCGCCATCTCTCTGCTAGAGGTGGCGGTCAGTCACGCCATCGATTGGCACGGCATATCGCGCCGGCGCGCCGCCATCGGCATCGGCGCGGCGATCTTCATCCTGGGCATCCCCTCCGCCCTGTCTGGCGGCACCGCGCTCTTCGGCAGTGATTTCGCCGCCGTCACCGAGGCCCTGTTCGGCGCAGGACACGGCAAGAACTGGTTCGACTTTGCCGATTATCTCGCCAGCAATTGGATGCTACCCTTGGGCGGCCTGGGGATCGCCGTATTCGTGGCCTGGCGCATGGGTGAACATGCCCGTGAACAGGCCTTCCGCGCTGGCAGCCGCTTCGCCCGGCTCTATTGGGGTTGGGTCTGGCTGCTGCGCTACATCGTTCCTGCAGGGGTGGTGGCCGTCTTCCTCCATGCCCTGGGCATTCTCTGAGGAGACCGAGCGTGTTCGAATCCGCCGAACTGGGCCACAAAGTCGACAAAAAGACCTATGAGGCCGAGTTGCCCGCCTTGCGCGAGGCCCTGCTCGACGCCCAATATGAGCTGATCGAGAACCGCGCCTTCCCCGTCGTGATGATCGTCAGCGGGGTCAATGGTGGCGGACGGCGTGAATCGGTGCGCCTGCTCAACGCCTGGCTCGACGCCCGCCACATCGATACGCACGGCATGGGAGAACCTTCCGACGAGGAACGCGACCGCCCGCCGATGTGGCGCTACTGGCGCCTACTGCCGCCTAAGGGGCGTATGGCCATCTTTCAGGGTTCGTGGTACAGCCAGCCTCTGATCGACCGTGTCTACGGTCGCAGCAAGGTCGCCGAGCTGGAGGAGGCCATGGAGCGTATCCTGCGCTTTGAGCAGATGTTGGCCGACGAGGGTGTGCTGATCCTCAAGTTCTGGTTTCATCTGTCGAAGAAGGCGCAGGAAAAGCGCTTGAAGAGCTTGGAGAAGGACCCGCTGACCCGCTGGCGGGTGACCGAACGCGACTGGGAACACTTCAAGCTCTATGACCGTTTCTACAAGACCGCCTCACATGCGTTGCGCATGACCAGCACGGCCGACGCCCCCTGGTACATCATCGAGGGGAAGGATGAGCGCTATCGCAATCTGACCCTCGGAAAGATCGTGCTCACGGCCCTGCGTAAACGGCTCGAGCTCACCCAACCGCCGCCCCGACCGCTGACGACCTTGCCCAGTCTGCCGCGGGTGGACGAGCAAAACCTGCTGCGCGCCCTAGACCTCAGCCACCGCCTGCCAAAGAAAGACTACGAAAAACAACTGGAGACCTATCAGGGCCGACTCGCCCTGCTCACCCGCGATCGGGGATTTCAAAATATTGCGGTGGTCGTGGTGTTCGAGGGGATGGACGCCGCCGGCAAGGGCGGGGCCATCCGCCGCATCATCAGCGCGCTCGATGCGCGCATGTACAAGATCATCCCGGTGGCCGCCCCTACCGACGAAGAGCGCGCCCACCCCTATCTGTGGCGCTTCTGGCGGCACATCCCGCGCCGCGGGCGGCTGGCCATCTTCGACCGATCCTGGTACGGGCGGGTGCTGGTCGAGCGAGTCGAGGGCTTTTGCAGCGAACACGACTGGATGCGCGCCTACAACGAGATCAACGACTTCGAGGCGCAGCTCGTCGAGCACCGCATCGTGCTGGTCAAGTTCTGGCTCGCCATCAGCAAGGACGAGCAGCTACGGCGCTTCCAGGCGCGCGAGCAGACCGGCTTCAAGCGCTTCAAGATCACCGAGGAGGACTGGCGTAACCGCGAGAAATGGGACCAATACGAGGAGGCGGTGTGCGACATGATCGATCGCACGTCCACCGAGATCGCCCCTTGGACCCTGGTCGAAGCGGAAGACAAGAACTACGCCCGCATCAAAGTGCTACGCACCCTGTGTGAGCGCATCGAAGATGCTTTGTAATGCCCGGTTGAGTGCTGCATCCACGTCGGTGGACATGCACTAGTCCTGGGGGCGCGACAACGGCTGATCGCTATCCGGCAGTGCATAAGCATCGGCGACGTAGGCCGGGCCCTTCATCAGCCAGACGATGACGCAAGCAATGGACACCGTCAGGACCAAGGTCCAATGCAAGAACACGGCACTGATGGCGTAGATATCGACCAGACTGAGAGCAGTTTTGCTCTCCAGCGCACTGGCATTGGTCGGCAGGATACGTGCAAGAGCCGCAACCAGGGCCGGTAGTAACGTGCCCACCAGGAAGATCCGGGGCATGTGGCGCAGTATACGCCACTCGAGGCCAGGTGGATGACGCTGACTGTTAGGGAGCTTGCGCAGCCAAGTCATGGCGTTTCTCCTTGCAAAGTGCATGCATGAGTATACCGCTCAGGCCAGGTCGAGGGCATAGGCCTTGAGCAGGTCGAGGGGGACTGTGTCGAGGGCGCGCCGATGCGTGGCGCGCAGGACGACCGGCGGTGCCGCGCCGGCACGATAGGCCTCCAGCCAGCGAGCGGCACACAGGCACCAGCGATCGCCCGGCTTAAGCCCCGGGAAATCCCACTCCGGGCGCGGCGTGATGAGGTCGTTCCCACGGCTGCAGCTGAATTGCAAAAAGGCGGCGGTCACTTCGGCGCACACGGTGTGTGCGCCGAGGTCGTTCTCACCGGTCTCGCAGGCGCCGCTGCGGGTATAGCCAGTACGCGGCTTGAGCGAGCAAATCGCGAGCGGCTCGCCGAGGACGTTCAGGGCGTCTGCGTCGGTCACGGCCGCTGACCTCCGGCGGTAACCGCCGCGGCCTGTACACCGGACAAGGCCACGGCCAGGATGGCACCAGGCAGGGCGTCCGCGGCCCCCAGGTGTGGGGTCAGACGCACGCGCACCCCGGGGTGGACCTGCGCGAAGGCGGCTACGGCCGCGGGGATGTCCTGGGCGACATGAGTGCCGGCCGCCAGGAAATAGGGGAAGACGATGATCTCGTCGGCCCCGGCGGCGGCACAGCGGGCGAGCCCCTCGTGGATGGAGGGCTCGGCCAACTCGAGAAAGGCCACCTCGACGCCAGCGACCTCCAGCCCACACAGCGTGCGCACCCGTTCGGCCAAGCGGCGCACTTCGTCGTTGGAAGCCGCGCGTCGGCTGCCGTGGGCGACGATGAGCAAATAGGTCGAGGGCATGGTCAGTTGATGCTGCCGGTGATGGGGCTGTCGGCGATGTCGTCGAAGATGCGCTTGAGCCCGCTGGAATTGAGGCTGCCGTGCATCTCGGTGGCGAGGTACTCCTGCCGGTTGGCCTCCGACTCGAAGTCGATCTTCATGGCGCTGCTGCCACTGCCCTCGATGACGTAGGGGACATGGTCTAGATCGGTGAGGTCGTTCAGGGTGATGGGGTCTTTGGTGACGGTGATCATCGGCGTTCTCCGGGGTGGTGGTCGGGTCTGGCCCGCATGGGCGGGGACAGGGGGAATTGCAGATCGTCGGCTTTGGGCTCGATCAGGGACTTGAGATTGTGCGCCGTCCGGTCGGCGCCGTCCGCCAGCTCTTCACGGATCAGCCGCTCGAAGGGCAGCAAAAAGAGATCAAGGCGCGCGATGCGAAAGCGGAAACTGAGCAGGGTCCCGCCCGCCGGTATCGGCGTCAGGATGTAGTCGGCCTGGTAGGGGGCGGAAACACCGTCGATCAGCATGCGCCGGTCCGGCTCAAGGCGGGTGGCGCGGAAGGTGGTGTCGGTGCGGCGCCTCTGATCGACACGCATCTGCCGCGCAAGCGCCCTCCCACCTAGGGCCTGGGGTGGTTGGGGTGCGCAAAACCACCTCCGGCCACGCGCGCGGATCGTTGCAGTCGAAGCCCAGGGCGATGGAGCGATTAACCTGCGGCGTCGTCTCGTCCACGGCAATGGTTTCGCGCCCTCGTTCATTGGGTGCCCTCGTGGCGACTGTGGCTGGGATAGATCAAAGCTTCGGTGGCAAAACCGGCGCGGCGGGCCTTGTCGACGAGCTCCAACAACAAGGCTTCAGGCAGGCGTGGCGTGCGCGCCAGGATCCACAGGTACTCCCGCGACGGGCCGGCAACCAGGGCCCACTGGGCGTTCGGGTCGAGGGCGAAGACGTGGTAGCCGCCGTAGAACGGGCCGAAGAAGCTGACCTTGAGGCTGGCCACGTTAGGTGTATCGAGGAAGTAGGCGCGGCCGCGCGCTTCGCGCCAGGCCCCCTTCTCGATGTCCCAGCCGCGGTTTAGCACATCGATGCCGCCATCGCTGCGGCGGCTGTAGGTGGCGCTGATGTCGCTCAGTCCACGCTCGAAGGGGTGGTCTAGTCGGGCAATCTCGTACCAGGTGCCGAGATAGCGCTCCAGCTCGAAGCCGGTGACCGGTTGGATGCCCTGCGGCACACTGGTGCAGCCGGCTAGAAGCAGCGTGATGAGGACGATGAGCCAGCGCATCAGCGCACCAGTGGGCGGATGGTACTGAAGCCCGCGTCGAGCGACCAGACCTGACCGGTGACTCGGGCGGCGGCCGGTGAGAGCATCCAGGCCATCAGTTCGGCCAGCTCCTGCGGTGTGCCGATGCCGGGCAGCGGGTATTGCCTGGCAACGGCCTCGCGCGCGGAGAGACTGGCGATGAGGCCGGCGGCAGCAGGGGTATCCATTAGGCCCGGGGCAACGGCGTTGATGCGGATGCCGGCGGCGGCATAAGTGGCAGCCGCCGCCCGTACCAGACCTTCCAGCCCGGCCTTGGCGGCGGCCACGGCCTCGTGGTTGGGCGTGCCGATCCGTGCGGCAGCGCTAGAGACCAGTACTGCGGCACCGGGCCGTTTTGCCGCGCGCAAGGCATCGACCCAGGCCGCCAGGGTATGAAAGGCGGAGTCGAGGTTGGCGCGCATACAGGCCCGATATTGCTCATGACTGGTGCGGTGCAGCGGGACGACCAGGACGGAGCCTACGCAATGAGCCAAGGCGTCGGGCGGCTGGCCGTAGTGCGCCTGGCATTGCTGTAGCACGCTCCTGGCGCCCTCAGGTGTACTGACGTCACCCACCAGCAGGGGGTGAGTGCAGTCCGGATAGACATCACGCAGACGCGACTCGTCGCGGCCGGCCAGGGCGAGCGACCAACCGTCCTGGGCAAGACGCGCGGCGAGCACCCGGCCCAGGCCACCAGTGGCGCCGGTGATCAGGGCATAACGATCTTGGCGCATGGTCAGCCTCCAGAGTAAAGGGCATTGCCACGCCAGCCCGGCTTGGCGAGCAGCATCTGCACGGTGCCGAGATCGCGCTCGCGAAAACCGCCCTCGCAGTAGCCAAGGTAGAAAAGCCACTTGCGGATGAAACGCTCATCGAAGCCCAGATTGCGCACAGCCTGCTGTGCGGCGAGGAAATTGTGCCGCCAATGCGCCAAGGTCTCGGCGTAGTGCGGACCGATGTCCTCGAGCTGCACGATCTTCAGATCGCTCGCCCGCGTCATCGTCTCAGCGAGCGCAGTGACGCTGGGCAAGAAGCCGCCCGGGAAGATGTGCTTTTGGATGAAGTCAACCGCCCTGAGCGCCTGCGCGTAGCGCTGGTCGGCGATGGTGATGGCCTGCAACAGCATGGCCCCTTCCGGTTTGAGCAAACGACTGCATTGGCGAAAGTAGGTGTCGAGATGGTCCGCGCCCACCGCTTCGATCATCTCGATGGACACCAGCTTGTCGTACTGGCCATCGAGATCGCGGTAGTCGGCGAGCAGCACCTCGACTCGTTCAGCAAGCCCAGCCGCGGCGACCCGCTGCCGGGTGAGTTCGTACTGCTGCCGGGAGATCGTCGCGGTGCTCACGTGACAGCCACGCGTTGCAGCCGCGTGTAAAGCGAAACCGCCCCAGCCGCCGCCGATCTCCAGGACACGGTCGGTGGGTTTGAGTTCCAGTTTACGGCAGACGCGCTCTAGCTTTGCCTGCTGCGCCTCGGCCAAGCTCATCCCGTCGCGCTCGAATACGGCGCAAGAATACTGCATCGACGGATCCAGCCACAGCTGGAAAAAATCGTTGCCCAGGTCGTAGTGGGCGGCGATATTGCGGCGGCTACCGGCCCGGGTATTTCGGTTGAGCCAGTGAGATAGATGCCGAAGCGATGCAAGCAGCCATGCATACCCTTGCTCCATGCCGTCGAGGACGGGCCGGTTGCGCAGCATCAAGCGCACGAGTCCGACCAAGTCGTCGCAGCTCCAGTATCCCTCCATGTAGGCCTCGCCGGCCCCGACGCTACCGCCGAAGGCAATGGCCGGCCAGAATGCGGGATCGTGTACGCGAACGCTCACCTCGGGTTGGCCGCTGCCGAAGCAATAGCGGCCATCTTGCGTTTCGAGGTAGAGCCGACCCTCGGTGAGCGCCTGCAAGCGAGCGAGCACGCTCCAGCGGGCGACTGCGACGAGTGGCCCCGGTCGCGTCTTTGAACGCGGACGCAGGCGTGCCGAGGTTGGAGCGGATTGGGTCGAGGCAATGTCGCTCATGCCGAGTTCTCCTCAAGGGACCTGGTGTGTTTGGGGTGGTCGTACACGGGCACGCCCTTGAGCCACAGTCGTAGGGCCTGCCAGTAGATGCCGAGAATGACCTGGCCCGTCATGAAGGGGTAACGCCACAACGCGCGGGCAAGATTGACTGCGCTGAGCGGACGGTGTGCGAGATTGAGAGTTGCGTCAAAAAACAGTTGCTCTTTCGTCCAGTTCTCGATGTGCACCAGCAGCCGCTCGCCTGGAGGTGTCAGCCACCAAGCGTATTCCTGGTCCATGGATAAGAAAGGCGACACGTGCAAAGCTTTGGATGTGCGGAAGTGGAGCTTACGAGTGCTGCCGAGGTTGGCTGTCAGCGGCAGGACGTAACAGTGGCGCTCCTTCCAGGGCGTGTTTGTAACCTCGGCGACGATGCTTTCCAACCGTTCGCCGTCCGCGGCATAGCAGTAATAAAGGCTCAAGGGATTGAAGACGTAGCCGAAGTAACGCGGGTGGGTGAGCAGGCGGATGGGCCCCGTCGGGCGCACCCCAGTGTCTGACGCCACCACCTGACGCACGGCTTCGTCCAGAGGCAAGCGTGGGTCGCCCAGGTAGTCCTCGCGGCGAAAGCTCGCCAGGTTAGGCCGGCCTACGGACCAAAACCAGCGGTCGTAGAACACTTGGTCGAGCTCGGCGAGATCAAGCCACAGTAAGCAGAGCCGGTAGCGGAAGGCGTGCGGCCGGGGCGTGTAGCGTCGGTGCCGCACCCAGCCCTCATAGAGCGCGCTATGCATGGGCGGCCTCCATCGGTCGGACGGGCCCCTGATAGTGCAGCAGGTCTTCGCGGAAGTGACGCACAGCATCGAGTGCGCTCACCACTCCATCCTCATGAAAGCCATAACGCCACCAGGCGCCGCAGTAGTAGGTCCCGTGCGTGCCGTCGATCTCGCGGTGGCGTGCCTGGGCAGCCACCCCCTCAGGGGTAAACAGGGGATGTCGATAGACCATCTGCGCGAGGATCTTGTCTGGGTCAATCTGTTCGGTGGCGTTGAGAGTCACACAGAAGACCTGCGTCGCGTCGATCGATTGCAGCCGGTTCATGTTGTAGGTCAGGCAGACACGCCCACCCGGCCCCTGTGGCATCAAATAGTTCCAAGCCGCCCAGGCCAAACGACGCTTGGGCATAAGCCGCGTGTCGGTGTGCAACACCGCCTCGTTGGTCTGATAGGGGATGGCCCCGAGGATCTCGCGCTCCTCGTTTGTGGGATGGGTGAGCAGACGCAATGCCTCGTCGCTGTGGCAGGCGAGGAAGACGGCATCGAAGCGGAAAGTCCCGTCGTCGAGCACGAGATCCACCCCCTCGCCGTGGCGGATGATCCGCCGTACGGGCGTATTGAGGTGGATGCGTTCGCGGAAGTCAGCAACGAGCTTGTCCACATAGGAACGCGAACCGCCACGGATCACCCGCCACTGCGGCCGGTCATCGAGCGAGAGCAGCCCATGGTTCATGAAAAAGCGCACGAAGAAACGCGCCGGGAACGCGAGCATGCGCGCTGGGTCGGTGGACCAAATGGCCGCCCCCATCGGCAGGATGTAGTAATCACGAAACATCCTCCCGTAGCTTCTGTGGGCTAGGTAGTCGCCGAGGGTGATTTCGCGACCCTCGCTGCGTAATAGCTCGGGGGCCTCACGGTTGAAGCGCAGGATGTCGTTGAGCATCCCCCAGAAGGCGGGTTTGACCAGGTTTACGCGCTGGGCGAACAAGCCGTTGATTGAGGTGCCGTTGTATTCCAGTCCGCTCGCTGCGCAGGAGACGGAAAAGCTCATGTCGCTAAGCTGCGTCTCGACGTCGAGCTCCTCTAGAAGATTGGTGAAATGCGGGTAGGTGCGATGGTTAAAGACGATGAAACCGCTGTCTACTCGATAGACCTTGTCCGCCAGCGCCACTTCATGTGTATGTATATGGCCGCCGATGTGGCTGCCTGCCTCGAATACGGTGATCTCATGCTCCGGATGCAATAGCCTCGCGGCCACAAGACCGCTCACACCACTACCAACGATTGCGATCCTCAAGACGCAGACCCCCACTCCTGCGGTACACGGCGCAGTTTGCTGACGTCATAGCCCCAGGAAGCAATGCGGGCGACGATGTCTTGATACTGTGCTTCTGGGATCTGTGGCGTGCGCGCCATGATCCAGACGTAATCGCGCTTTTGCCGGGCGATCACAGTCAGGCCGTAATCTTCGCTGATGAAGGCGATGCGGTAGTCGGCCTGAATCGGCCAAATGAATTGCATGCCCCAGACCGCATTGCTTGCCGTGTCCAGTACGTATCCCTTCGGGGTCATGCGCCGCAGCGGGCCGTCGGGGCCACCCTCACGGAAGGTGAATGTGGTCGCCACCGTGCCATCCCTGTTGAGACGGTAGGATTCGACGGCGTTCCAGGCGTTACGCTCAGGCCATGTCGGGATATGAGCGATCACGTACCAGTCGCCCATGAATCGCGCAAGGTCAACGCGAGACACCTGCTCCAGCGGTGGTAAGGACGCAGTCTTACAACCGGCGAGCAGCCCTGCGCAGACGAGCGCGACAAGCCGCCGCATCATGGTGCCACCTCACGCTGAGCATCGCCCTCTACTCGGCGTGGCACCCAGGGGATGAAGGCGCTGGTGCGGGCGATGTAGTCGCGGTACGCAGGACGGCGCTCGGCGATATCTCGCTCGAGCAGCACGACCCCAGAAACTTTAAGCAGCAGGAAGGTCATCATGAGCGGTGAGGCAAGTGCCCACCAGGCCCCTGCGGCCACAGCGAGCAGGCCAAACCCCCACCATACGCAGGCCTCGCCGAAGTAGTTTGGATGCCGGCTGTAACGCCACAGGCCGCGATCCAAGACGCGCTCGCGGTTGGCGGGGTCGCGTTTGAAACGGGCGAGCTGTGCGTCGGCTACGGTCTCGAAGACGAGGCCGAACAAAATCAGACAAATACCGATGAGATCGAGAACGTTGAGCGGCGCTGGTGCACTCACCGCGACCAACAGAGGCAGCGAGATCAACCAGGCAAGCATTGCCTGCAGGCCGAAAATGAGGTAGAGGCTCTTCCAGGCAAAACCAGGGGAATTGCGCGCGCGTATGGCTTGGTAGCGACGGTCCTCTGGCTTGCCCCAGTTGCGTATCGTGAGGTAAGTGGTGAGCCGCAAGGACCAGAGCGCAACGAGGGCGAGGGTCAGGGCCGCGCGTGGACCAGTGGCGGGCACAAACGCCAAATAGGTCAAAGTCGCGGCAAGGAAGAATTGCGACCAGAGGCTGTCCACCAAGTTGACGTTGCGCAAGGCGAGACTGCCCAGCCAGCCAACCACCGCGAGGGCCAGAGAGACCAGCAAGCCGACTAGGTAGACTTCCCAAAACGTCATGCGGACCCACCTTGCTCAACCTTACGTGCCAAATAAAGCAATAACGGAAAGGCAAAGGCCCAAACCAAAGCCAGCAAGGGTAGGGCAAACCCCTCTAGTTCAATCGCCCCGAGCGCCTCACCACCGGCATAAGCCATAGGTCCAGCGACTGCCCCAGCGAGAGCAGCGAGGGCCGGACGCGGTATGAACCACGCCAGGGAGACGCGCAGGGTGGTAGCGAACAGGGGCCACAGGACCCACATCCATAGCGGGACCCAGGCCGGATCACCGGGGTAGCGGATGAACCCGGCAAAGAACAGGGCGTGTTCCACGACCAGGCCGACCAGCGCTGCTGCAAGAAGCAGCCTGAGTGCTGCAGCGCGCTGCCGGGTCTGCACGAGATAAAGCCCCAGGGCAACCAGCACGGCCATCGGGCCTAACCAAGGCAACCCGTTAGATGCACCGAGGACAGTAGCGAACCAAGCAACCTGAAAGGCCGCTAGGTTTAGCCAAACGCGTCGAGCCGGGAGCAACGGTATAGAGTGCGAGACGTTCAGCATCATCGCGGCCGCTCAAATAGGTAGTGGCTGACCCACCACTGCTGTCCACGCTCGAAGCCGAAGAGCTCGGCGCAGGCCATGAAAAAGATGCGCCAGCGCTGCCACCAGAGCGCTGCCTGCGCTGTACCATAGGTGCCTGCCAGAATGGGCATGATCTGTTCTCGGTGCGCATCCATGTTCGCTAACCAGGCGTTGAGGGTGCGCTCGTAATGGCGCCCGTCCCAGCGCCAGCGGTGCAGCAGGCGCAGGCCTTCCTGAAAACGCAAGGGCAGGTCATCGCTAGGCATGAGCCCACCGCTGAAGAAATAGCGGCCCATCCAGTCGGTCGGCCCTTCGTCCGCGAAGAAATACGGGGTCAAGCGGTGACAAAACACATGCAAGAAAAAGCGCCCCCCAGGCCGTAACCAGGAATAAATACGCCGGAATAACGCTCGCCAGTTGCGCATGTGCTCGAACATCTCCACCGAAACGACGCGGTCGAAAACCTGCTCGGTGGCAAAGTCGTTCATGTCCGCCGTAATCACTCGCAGATTGTCTAACCCCAGCCGTTGCGCCTGCGCCTCGATGTAGCGCCGCTGGGCATGGGCGTTCGATACCGCCGTGATGCGTGCTCGGGGGTAGTGCTGCGCCATCCACACGGTGAGGCTGCCCCAGCCACAGCCCAGCTCCAAGATGTCCTGCCCATCCGCTAGGTCGGCATGCTGACAAGTCAGTTCCAGAGCAGCGGTCTCGGCAACCTCCAGCTTTTGGGAGGGCTGTGACAGATCCCAGTAACAACAACTATATTTGCGGTGTGGACCCAGCACATGCTCGAAGAACACCGGTGGCAATTCGTAGTGTTGGGCGTTGGCGAGCTCCGGCACAAGGGCTATGGGGCTCGCATCCATCTGCCGGATAAGTGCCTCCTCGGCCGCTGCCGCAGCCTCGCAATCGGCTGCGGCAATTTCCTGCAGTCGTCGTTTGAGAAGCCGGCAGATGCCTTGGCGCACTAGGCTGTCAGGGACCAGACCCTGTTCCACCCAATCGATGGCGATGCGGGCGGCTGCGCTCATCGTGTCTATCCCTCTAGTGGCGTGGCCGCTTAGCCGCAACCTCTGCGTGCTGGGTGGCCCAATCGGTGCTAAAGTGCTCGAACCCGCTTTGCGGCACGCGCTGCGCATGATCCCTGTTGGTAGACCGGTCAACCGCGATGCCCCTTACGTCGGTATACGGCCCGAGCCCTGCGCAGGCGGGTTCCTGGTTTCGGCTGTCGGTCGCATGCATAGATGCTGCTCCTTGTCGGTCACGTGTGGCGCTTGAGCATCTTGCGGGCGTCAAGCATCTTCCTCATCTCCTCGATCAAGCGCCGGTCATCTGGTGAAACCGCCGAGGCGAAGCTCAGCACGCGCTCGCCCTTGGCGTCGATGAGGTATTTGTGGAAGTTCCAGCGTGGCTGTTCCCCCGTGCGGCGATGCAGTTCCGCAAACAAGGGGTTGCGCTGTGGGCCGACAACGCTGGACTTCTCGAACATGGGGAATTGCACGCCATAGGTCAGCCGACAGAATTCGGCAATCTTCTGATTGCTGCCCGGCTCCTGGTTGCCGAAGTCATTCGAGGGGAAGCCCAACACCACCAACCCCTGGTCCTTGTAGCGGCGGTAGAGGGCCTCCAGGCCGCCGTATTGATCCGTGTAGGCGCAGTAACTGGCAGTGTTCACCACCAGCAGGACCTTGCCCTGATATTGGCAGAGGTCTTGTGGCACCCCGGTCTGCAGGCTCTTGAAACTGTGGCGTAACAGCGCCGGACACTCGTTCGCCTGGGCGTGCGAGCCGGCGAAGGCGGCCAGGATCAACACCAGACTCAAAACGAAGAGCGTGGGGTACCAAGGCGTTACGGCACGATCGGTCGATCTTGGACGGGCCATAGTAATGTCCTAGACAAAAGTTGCGATGCATGTAATATAGGCATGCATGTCCAAGTTGTCAACCAATTTGTCCATGACAAATACATAACATGAACACCCCTACCCCACCGCTATCGATCAGTGCCGTCGAACGCGAGACTGGACTTTCCAAGGACGTCCTGCGCAAATGGGAAGTCCGCTACGGCTTCCCGCAGCCGCTGCGCGACGCATTCGGCGAACGCATCTACCCGCCCGAGCAGGTCAACCGGCTGCGCCTGATCAAGCGGCTCATGGACATCGGCATGCGGCCATCCAAGATCGTTGCCAGGACAGAAGAAGAACTCCTCGCCCTGGCAGCCAGCCGCCACGTGGCCATGCCCCCCGCGCAAGAACCCGAGATCGAGACGAACGCCTTGGAAATGTTGCGTAGGCACGACCCAGAGGGCCTACGCCACACGCTTCATCGCCAGCTCTTGCGTCAAGGACTGGTTCGTTTTGTCCAGGACACAATAGCCCCCCTGAACCATGCCGTCGGCGAAGCCTGGTCCCGTGGTGAGTTGGAGGTCTATGAAGAGCACCTCTACACGGAAGTGGTGCAATCGGTGTTGCGCGCTGCCATGACCGGCATCAACGACCGGCATGGTCGGCCGCGTGTGCTGCTCACCACCCTGCCGGAAGAACCCCACGGGTTGGGCATCCTCATGGTGGCAGCGCTGCTGGCCCTGGAGGGGGCCTACTGTCTATCGCTGGGGACGCAGACCCCACTGGAAGAGATCGCCAATGCCGTCAAGGCGCAAGCCATCGACATCGTGGTGCTCTCCTTCAGCATCATCTACCCACCCCGCCGCATCCCGCCGGCGCTCGCTGAGCTGCGGCAGCGTCTGACAGCGGCGGTCGAGGTCTGGGCTGGCGGTGCCGGCACCGCGCGGCTTCACCACGCCCCTACGGGGACTCGTCTGCTGCCGACTCTGGAAGACGCCCTTGCGGCCTTGGAGGATTGGCGCAGTGCGCACGCCGCCCTGCTATCCTCTGAGTTCTCCGCCGCGGTAACCTCCCAACCATGAAACTCGTCGAATCCCTGCGCGCCCTTGAGCCGCGCTTCATCGCCCTTAGACGCGACATCCACGCCCATCCCGAGCTCGCCTTCGAAGAGCGGCGCACCGCCGACCTGGTGGCCCGCACGCTGCAGGCCGCCGGCATCGAGGTGCACACCGGGCTCGCCCGCACGGGCGTGATCGGTGTGCTCAGAAACGGGACGAGTCCTCGCGCCATCGGCCTGCGCGCCGATATGGACGCATTGCCCATCCAGGAGCAGAACCGCTTCCCACACCACTCCCGCCACCCCGGCCGCATGCACGCCTGCGGTCACGACGGCCACACCGCCATGTTGCTGGCGGCCGCGGAACACCTCGCCGCCACCCGCGCCTTCGATGGGACCGTCTATTTCATCTTTCAGCCGGCCGAAGAGACCGTGGGCGGCGCCCGGGTGATGATCGAAGAAGGCCTTTTTGAGCGCTTTCCCATGCAGGCCGTCTATGGCATGCACAACTGGCCGGGCCTGCCGGTGGGCCAGTTTGCGGTACACGCGGGGCCGGTCATGGCCTCATCCGACCAGTTCGACATCACCATCCGCGGTCACGGGGCACACGCCGCCTTCCCGCACCAGGGGCGCGACCCTGTGCTTGCCGCGGCGGCGCTCGCCCAGGCCTTGCAAGGCGTGGTCAGCCGCACGCTCGACCCGCTTGATGCCGCAGTGCTATCCATCACAAGGCTCAAGGCCGACGCTGGCGCCTACAACGTGATCCCCGAGCAGGCTGAGCTTGCCGGCACGGTGCGCGCCTTCCGGCCGGAGGTGCAGGACCAGGTCGAGGCGGCGATGGAGCGCATCTGCGCCGGCATTGGCGCGGCGCACGGTGTACAGGTGAGCCTCGACTACCAGCGCGGCTACCCGCCGACGGTCAACGATGCGCGTGAGGCGTCGCGCTGCCGCGCCGTCCTGGAGGAACTGGTCGGCGCGGAGAACGTGCGCACCGATCTCAAGCCCTCCATGGGGGCAGAGGATTTCGCCTATATGCTGCGCGAGCGGCCCGGCTGTTACGTCTGGATCGGCAACGGCTCGGGCGAGGGCGGCTGCATGCTGCACAACCCGCACTATGATTTCAACGATGAAATTCTCACACTCGGTGCGAGCTATTGGGTGCGTCTGACGGAACGTCTTCTCAGCCCGGAAGCGGCACAGCCCGCTTAGAGCCGACCCTTGGGGCCCGAAAGCGTCGGTCGCTAGCGCTCAAGGTCGTCGCATGGCCGTGCCCGAGGGTCGAGTTCGCCATGCGCTGCAGTCCTATGGCTCCGCGGGCCGCGACATGCGCACGAGGATGAGCTCCGCAGCCTCGTTGCGGTCAAGGAACGAGGCCTCCTGCTTTGGGATGGCGGGCGCAAAGCGCAGGATCGTCGGCGGTCGCAGCCGTTCGGGCTCGATGCTCAGCAGCTGGCCGAGGGCATCGTCGTTGCGCGGCATGAGGCTGTCGGGCGGCCGAAACCGCCACTTGGCCATCAGAACGATCGCCCGCGCAGCCGGTCATAAAAGAGCTTTCTGATCGGAGAAAAAATGAGTGGCACTTTACAACTCGCCACCCTCGCCGGGGGCTGTTTCTGGTGCCTGGAGGCGGTCTATCAGCGCATGCGGGGCGTGGCGTCGGTCACCTCGGGCTATATGGGCGGAGAGACGGAAAATCCCAGC
>CALAMX010000052.1 GCA_937925755.1 uncultured Burkholderiales bacterium | reverse complement strand
TGCGTAGGAGCGACGAAAGTCGCGACCAACAACGACCAACAACGACCAACAACGACCAACAACGACCAACAACGACCAACAACGACCAACAACGACCAACAACGACCAACGGGATGTATGCCACGGCGTGTCGCGGCTTTCGCCGCTCCTACCTGAGGCGCAGGCGCGGCAGGCGGTGTGGCATCATCCTCTGTAGGAGCGACCTGTAGGAGCGACCCGTAGGAGCGACGAAAGTCGCGATCGAAAACGACCAACAACGACCGACGGGATGCATACCTCGACATGTCGCGGCTCTCGCCGCTCCTACCCGAGGCGCAAGCGCGGGGGTGGTGTGGCATTACGCTGATACGTCTTGCATCCGGCGCTCCGGGCACTCAATCCCGGTCGCCGGGTTATGCAGAGCGTCCTTAGGCGAGGGAGCGAAAACGAAGTTTCGGCGTAGGCTAACATGCGCGCAGCGCATGTTAAGCCGCGAAGCGGCGGCCGAAGTCACAACGAAGTTTCGGCGGAGGCTAACCTGCCGTCAGGCAGGTTAAGCGAGCGGAAGCGAGCGGCCGAAGCCAAAACGCAGTTTCGGTGTAGGCTAACGTGAGCGCAGCGAACGTTAAGCGAGGCGAAGCCGAGCGGCCGAAGCCACAACGCAGTTTCGGCGGAGGCTAACCTGCCGTCAGGCAGGTTAAGCGAGCGGAAGCGAGCGGCCGAAGCCAACACCGCGCAACGGAGTCGAGCGCCCGCGCAGTCAGTTATGCAGAGCTTCCCTTGCGGCTTATTCTCGCTTGCGGCTTTCTGTAGAGCTGCCCTCGGGCGCGGCAATCATCCCCATCATTTCGGTGACGTTTCCGGACAGAAACGACACCAAGGGTTGGTCGGCGTACCAATCCCGGTCTTGGCCTGGCTGGCGCCGTTTGCCTGACCATCGCTAGTTGCCTGAGATTCGCCCGGGATGGCCACTGCCTGACTCTCTTTCGCATCGTCCTGTGCGGCCTGCTGCCCCTGTGGCTTGGTCGCTGATCCCGCTTGGGTCTCGTCAAACCCAGTCAGCCGTCTCAAGCGCCCCGTGAGAAATCCTGCGTCATCCATAATCGTCTTGGTCGG
This sequence comes from uncultured Burkholderiales bacterium, assembly GCA_937925755.1. Classification (GTDB taxonomy): domain Bacteria; phylum Pseudomonadota; class Gammaproteobacteria; order Burkholderiales; family Thiobacillaceae; genus JANWZL01. The sequence continues at coordinate 17,431 of CALAMX010000052.1, read as the reverse complement.
GTCGGGTCGGTAGCCCATCAAATGGTGGGCGATAACGCCGATGCGTACACCATCCGGGCGGGTCAGACCCAGCTTCATCGCCTCTACAACATCCTCGAACCGGCCTCCCGGTGCCAGCCGGGCGATCAGGTTGAGACTGCTGCCAGGCGCCAGGGAACGCGGGTCGTACATCTTTCCCTCTTTGTGGTCAATGGCGAATTGGGCCATGTAGTCCGGTGTAAAATCCTTTGGCCAGTAGGCATGAGTGTAATTGCCGCCAATGGATCGAAGGGGATAGTACCGACCCAAAAGCGGGTCTTTTACCTCTAGCGAGTGTAAGAGATGTCCAAAACGACCAGTGTCGATGGCGATATTGGGAATGCGCGCGGCGGGTTGGGGTATCTGCGACTGGATGCGTAAATGCACGATGTCGGGCGCTGCGAGATCTTCTCGCACCTCCACCTGCAGATAGGCCCCGGCGTTGAGGATGGGAGGATCTTTGCGGGCCGCACCTGTATTGCGGCTGAAGTCGAAAATGGCCGAGCGCGGGGTGCGCGCCTTGACATCCATTAAAGACGATGGCGCGGGGTCTGTCTCGACATACTTTTTCACCCCACCGATGGCATAAGGCTCGGGATAGGGCTGCTGCCCTCCTAATCTATCGTATAGGTCCTGTAATCCTTTGTGACCCGGCAGGTGGCGCAGCCCCTCGCTCACCAACCTCAGGGCGTCATCCCGTTGGCGAAGCTTATCGAGATATTCCGCCGCCTGAGTATAGAAACGAGCCTGTTTTGGATCGAGTTCTATGGCCTTGCGCAAATCGCCCACGGCCTGTCCCATCTGCTCCTGCAGGACATTGGCGCGGCTGCGATACCAGTAGACATCCGGCAGGAGCTTAAAATCCGGTTTCGCGTGTTGGATCATGTAGTTGAGATTGCCCATGGCCTCATTGAGTAGTCCCCTCCTCTCCTGTGGGGATTTGGCCTTGTAATAATTGTTGAGCAGACCGATGGCATCACACAGATGGTGGGTATGCAAAAAGTCGGGACCATATAACTGTTCCCAACGCTTGTATTCGGCCGGGTTGTCATGACGCGCGTAGCGGCCGGCGCAATAAGCCGGCATGGCCCTGATTTCCTGTGGTGTCCAGGCCCACACCACAGCGGGCTGTAACAGAAATGACAACACGACGGCCATGGCAGGACACGAAAAACGCATCATGAGCTTCTCCTCAATCAGTATTGCGCATATTCAAACAGTGCCGATCGCCATCTAGCCTGTAGGCGCAGCACAAGCCACGATACAACGCGCCGCCGCATATATGGGTCGCGACTGAACTGACAGCGCCCCTACAAAGCACGATCACCCGTTTCGGATCGACAGCCCATTTCCAATTCTCTCACTTCGCAGGGATACAGGATGCCTCGTGTGACAGTCGATCAGTGCTGTGGCACCACCAAGTTGATGGGTCGCCCAGCGACGAAGGCCTCGATGACGCGGATGAGCTGCTCGCCCAAGGACTGCATGGCCTCGCGGCTCGCCCAGGCCACATGGGGGGTGATGAGCAAATTGGGTCGATCGAGGTCGAGCAGCGGATTGCCCGCCGTCGGGGGTTCGACTGCCAGTACGTCCAAGGCCGCACCGGCGATGCGCCGGGACGTCAGTGCCGCAATGAGGGCGTCTTCATCGATCAGACCACCGCGGGCGCAGTTGATGAGCACGGCGTTGGGCTTCATGAGCGCGAGCTCGCGCGCACCGATGAGATGGCGGGTCGCCTCAGTGAGGGGGCAGTGCAAGGTGAGGTGGTCGGCGCGTGCGAGCACCGCGTCGAAGGGGGTGTAGCCCGGCCGGCAAGTGGCCGCGTCTTTGTGCTCGGCCAGCAAGACCTGCATGCCGAAGGCCTGCGCCAGGCGCGCCACCCCCTGGCCGATGCTGCCATACCCGATGATGCCGAGGGTGGAACCGTAAAGGTCGTTGATCTCGTGGTCGAACAGGCAGAACTCGCGCGAGCGCTGCCAGGCCCCGCTGCGCAGCGTCTGGCGCCAGGCAATCAGATTGCGGCGCAGCGCCAAGAGCAGCATGAACACGTGCTCGGGCACGGTATGTTGGGCATAGCCGCGGATGTTGGTCACGGCCACCCCGCGCGCGCGGCAGGCATCGAGGTCGACGTTGTTGACCCCGGTGGCGGCCACCGCCACCAGACGCAGCTTGGGCGCCGCCTCGAGGACGGCCCGGGTGATCGGCGCCTTGTTGGTGATGGCGATGGTGGCCCGCCGCAGGGCCTCGCCCACTGCCTCGGGCGGGGTGTGCGGGTGCTCGACCCAGGTATGATCGAAGGCGGGGATGGGTAGCTCCGCCACCAGGGTGGCACGGTCGAGGAAGACGATGTATTCCTTCATCCGGGATCAGAAGGCGGTGTTTTCGCCATACCGCAGAGCTGCTCGATCACCTGCACCAGGGCGGCGGAGTCGGATTCGGCCTGCCCCGCGGCGACCAGGGCATTCATCAACTGTGTAGCCAGGGCGGTGGCGGGCAAGGCCAGGTTCAAGGCCTGGGCCTCGCGGCTGACGATGCCGAGGTCCTTCTGATGCAGACGGGCGCGAAAGCCTGGCGTGAAATCCCCCGCCAGTATGCGCCGACCATGCACCTCTAGGATGCGGCTGTAGGCGAACCCCCCGAGCAGGGCCTCGCGCACGCGCGCAGGGTCCACACCTAGGCGCCGAGCGAAGGTCAAGGCCTCGGCCACGCCCATGAGCGTGGCGGAGACCAGGATCTGATTGCAGGCCTTGGCCACCTGGCCAGCACCGCTACTACCAACGTGCACGACACTCTTACCCAGGACCTTGAGCAGCGGTAAGACACGCGCTATGGCCGCTTGCGGGCCGCCGACCATGATCGAGAGGGTGCCGGCATGCGCGCCGGCCTCGCCGCCGGAGACGGGGGCGTCGAGCAGAATGCCGCCCTGCTCGGCCAGCCGGCGGGCGAAGGCGCGGGTGGCCGACGGCGAGGTGGTGCCCATGTCCACCACGACGGAGTCGGGGGCCAACCCCTGGACGAGGCCCTCGGGACCGAACAAGACGGATTCGACCGCCGCATCGTCGGCGACGTTGATGAAGACCACACGGCTGACCGCCCCCACCGCACGCGGGCTGACGGCAACCTGTGCCCCTGCCTCGGCCAGGGGTGCGGCGCGCGCAGCGGTGCGGTTGTAGACGATGAGGGGGTAGCCGGCCTTGAGCAGGTTCATGGCCATGGGCTGCCCCATCACCCCCAGGCCTATGAAACCGATGGGATCCATACGGATTGCCTCTGACGAACTCGCTCCAGTTTGTCCCCCGGCCTACAAAAGGATGATGTCGTACTGCTCCTGGGTGAACAGGCTCTCGACCTGCAGAGAGACCGGCTTGCCGATGAAATCGGAGACTTGGGCTAAGCTCTGCGACTCCTCATCGAGAAAGAGGTCGATCACCGGCTGCGAGGCGAGGATGCGGAACTCGCGCGCGTTGAATTGACGCGCCTCACGGACGATGGCGCGCAGGATCTCATAGCAGACGGTTTGCGCCGTCTTGACCATGCCGCGCCCCTGGCAGGTGGGGCAGGGCTCACAGAGCTGGCGGGCGAGGCTGTCGCGCGTGCGCTTGCGCGTCATCTCCACCAGCCCGAGCGAGGTGAAGCCGTTGATGGTCATACGTGTTCGGTCGCGGGCCAGCGCCCGCGTGAGCTCGGCCAGCACCGCCTCCTTATGCTCAGGGTTTTCCATGTCGATGAAGTCGAGAATGATGATGCCGCCCAAGTTTCTGAGCCGCAGCTGGCGGGCGATGGCCTGGGCCGCCTCCAGGTTGGTCTTGAACACGGTATCGTCGAAGCTGCGCACCCCGGTGAAGGCGCCGGTGTTGACGTCGATGGTGGTGAGCGCCTCGGTCTGGTCGATGATCAGATAGCCGCCACTCTTGAGGTCCACCCGGCGGGCAAGCGCACGTTCCACCTCCTCTTCGACGTTGTAGAGGTCGAACAGGGGTCGCTCGGCGGTGTAAAGGGTCAGCCGGTCGGCCACATTGCGGGTGAACTCCTGGGCGAAGGCGAGCATGCGCTGGTAGGTCTCACGCGAATCGACCAGGATGCGTGTGGTCTCGGCGGTGGCCATGTCACGCAGCACCCGGTGCGCCAGGTCCAGCTCCTGGTAGATGAGGCAGGGCGCCTTGCTCGCTGCGGCGCGCGCCTGCACCGAATCCCAGATGGTGTGCAGATATTCCACGTCGGCGGCGAGCTCCATGTCCTCGGCCATGTTGGCCATGGTGCGGATGATGAAGCCGCCGTGTTCGTCCTGCGGCAGGATGCGGGTGAGTCGCTCGCGCAGCAGCCCGCGCTCGGCCTCGTCCTCGATCTTTTGCGAGATACCGATGCGCGTCTCCTGCGGCAAATAGACCAGGAAGCGTCCGGCCATGGACAATTGGGTGGACAGCCGCGCCCCTTTGCTGCCGATGGGGTCCTTGATCACCTGCACCAGTAGCGACTGCCCTTCGTGCAGGATGCGCTCGATCGGGCGCGACGGGTTTTCGCTGCGGGTCTCCCAGATGTCGGCCACGTGCAGGAAGGCGGCGCGCTCCAAGCCGATGTCGATGAAGGCCGACTGCATGCCTGGCAGCACGCGCGACACACGGCCCAAGTAGATGTTGCCCACCAGGCCGCGTTGACTTGCTCGCTCGATGTGCAGCTCCTGCACTGCACCGAGGTAGATCACGGCCACCCGCGTCTCCTGCGGGGTGACGTTGATCAGGATCTCTTCGCTCATCGCTGAGGTGGGTGGGAGGGTGATGGGTCAGTCAGGGTCGTAGCCGACCGATTTGAGCAATTGTATGGTCTCGTACAGGGGCAAGCCCATCACCCCGGAGTAGCTACCGGTCAGATGCGCGACGAAGGCCGCCGCCTGACCCTGGATGGCATAGCCACCGGCCTTGTCGAAAGGCTCGCCACTGGCGACATAGCGGGCGATCTCTCGTTCGCTCATGGGGCCAAAGCGCACCGTACTGCGGTTGACGGCCACCTCGAGGCGGGCTCCGTATAACACGGCCACGGCGGTGTACACGCTGTGGCTGCGCTCGGCATAGCGGCGCAACCAGGCGGCTGCCTCGGCAGCGTCGCGCGGCTTGCCGAGGATCTCGCCGTGCAGGCTCACACAGGTGTCGGCAGCGATGACCGGCCAGGGCGGCAGGCGGCGGCCGGCCAGGGCGAGCCCCGCGGCTTGCGCCTTCAGGCGCGCGAGCCGTAGGACATAGGCCCTCGGCCTTTCGCGCGGCAGCGGGGTCTCGTCGACGTCGGCGCGCGGCGGGGCGTGGCGCAGCGGCAACACGCTGGGGTTTAAGCCGATCTGGCGCAGAAGCATTCGGCGGCGCGGGCTTTGCGAAGCAAGATAGAGCGGCTTGGCCATGGCGGGATGATCGCCCAACTCACCCGCCCGCCGCCAGTGCCGCCAAGGTGGCGTCACCACGTAGCGGTACCGCAGCAGTGCGGCGATAATTTCGTCATTTTAGTGACCGAAGCCCATGCACATCCACATCCTCGGCATCTGCGGCACCTTCATGGGCGGCATCGCCGTCATCGCCCGCCAGGCAGGACACCGCGTCACCGGCTGTGACGCCGGGGTCTATCCGCCGATGAGCGAGCAGCTCAAGGCTCAGGGCATCGAGCTGATCGAGGGCTTCGCTGCCGACCAGATCGCCCTCGATCCCGATGTCTACGTGGTCGGCAACGTCGTGAGCCGCGGCAAGCAACCGCTCATGGAGGCGATCCTCGACCGTGGCTTGCCCTACATATCGGGGCCGCAGTGGCTGTATGAGCAGGTCCTGCGCCACAAGTGGGTGCTGGCCGTCGCCGGTACGCACGGCAAGACCACCACTTCGGCGATGCTCGCCTGGATCCTGGAGGACGCCGGCCTGGACCCCGGGTATCTGGTCGGCGGCGTGCCCAAGAACTTCGGCGTCTCGGCGCGCTTGACCGAAAGCCCTTTCTTCGTCATCGAGGCGGACGAGTACGACACGGCCTTCTTCGACAAGCGCTCCAAGTTCGTGCATTACCGGCCGCGCACTGCCATCTTGAACAACCTCGAATACGACCACGCCGACATCTTCCCGGACCTGGCGGCAATCGAAACCCAGTTCCACCACCTGGTGCGCACCCTGCCAAGCAATGGGCGTATCGTCGCCAACGGCACGGATGCTGCCCTCGCCAGGGTACTCGCGCGCGGCTGTTGGACACCGGTCGAGTATTTTGACGTGGCCAGGGGCTGGCAGGCCGTCTGCCTTGACGCATCCACCTTCGACGTGCTTCTCGATGGTGCCGTGCAGGGCCGGGTCGAGTGGGGCCTCACGGGCGCGCACAACCGGTCGAACGCCCTGGCCGCCATCGCTGCGGCGCGCCACGTCGGTGTGCCGACGGCGGCCGCCTGCACCGCCCTGAGCCGCTTCGAGAACGTCAAGCGCCGCCTGGAGGTGCGCGGGGTCGTCAACGGCATCACCGTGTACGACGACTTCGCCCACCACCCCACGGCCATCGCCACTACCGTCCAGGGTCTGCGCAACAAGGTGGGGAATGCCCGCATCCTCGCCGTGCTGGAGCCGCGCTCCAACACCATGAAGCTGGGCGTGATGAAGAACGCCCTGCCCGGCAGTCTCACCGCCGCTGACCAGGTCTTCGTCTATGGCGCCGACCTCGGCTGGGACGCGCTCGAGGTCTTCGCGCCCATGGGGGCGAGGGCACAGGTGCACCACGATCTTGCTGAACTCATCGCGGCCATCGCCCGCTGCGCCCGGCCAGGCGACCATGTCCTCATCATGAGCAACGGCGGTTTCGGCGGCATCCACGACAAGCTGCTCGCCCGCCTCGGTCAGGGATGAGCGACGGCAAGAACGGCAACCTCTACTGCCGGCTGGAGACCGCCGCGGCGGGTGCCGTGCTGCATCTGACAGGCCACTGGCGCCTGGCCAACCTACCCGCCCTCGACGCAGAACTCAGCCATCTGGCCTTGGAGCCGCGCCAGCCGCTCACCGTGGATGGCAGCGCATTGCAGTCCCTCGACAGCGCCTCCGCCAATCGGCTGCTCACCCACCTCGCGGGGCTGGGTTTTGACCTCGACCAGCTCAGTCTGGCCGGCTTCGGCCCGCGCGAGATGGGATTGCTGCGCCTCATCGCGCAGCGACATGTCGCCTGCACCCCACCGCCGCTTGCCCGCCGCGGTTTACGTCATAGAGTCGGCGGGCAGGTATTCAGACTGGGGCGGGCCACCGTCTCCACACTCGCCTTCCTCGGGCAGACGGCGCAGGCCTTCGCCCAATTGCTCGCCCAGCCGAGGCTTTTGCGCCGGCGTGAGCTCACGGTGCAACTGGAGATGGTGGGTCTGCGGGCGTTGCCGATCATCGTCCTGATGAACGGGCTGATCGGCGTGGTCTTCGCCTACCTGCTCGGCATCCAGGTGCAGAAGTTCGGTGCCAACATCTTCGTGGTGGACGGCGTCGGGCTCGCCATCACCCGCGAGCTGGCGCCGCTCATCACCGCCGTACTATTGGCGGGCCGTTCCGGTGCCGCCTTCACCGCGCACCTGGGCGCCATGAAGGTCAACCAGGAGATCGATGCCATCGCCGTGATGGGGCTGTCGCCCTGGCAGGTCTTGGTACTGCCGCGCATCCTCGCCCTCACGCTCATGCTGCCCCTGCTGACAGCCGTGGCCGGCGTCGCTGGGATCCTCGGCGCCGCCCTAGTGGCCGACTGGCACCTGGGGGTGACACCGACCACCTTCTTCGACCGGCTGCAGGAGCGGTTGCCGCTCGCGACCGCGCTCTTTGGCCTCAGCAAGACGCCGGTCTTCGCCCTGGCCATTGCGCTCATCGCCTGCCACAATGGCTTTGCCGTCGAGCGCGACGCGCGCAGCGTTGGGCTCGCCACCACCGCCACGGTCGTGCACAGCATCGTCGCCGTGATCCTGATCGACGCGGCCTTCGCCATGGCTTACCCAGAGATCAAGTGATGGCGATCAAGACGGCGGCACTCGACTTCCAGGCGGACAGCGCCAGCCATGCCGCTCCGGCGCCTGTGGCGGCCAGCGTGGTCGCGGCCGAGGGGGTTCGCACCCGTCTGGGCGGGCGCTGGGTGCACGATGGCGTCTCCTTTGCCATCCCGCGCGGGCAGGTGGCCGCCCTGATCGGTGGCAGCGGCACCGGCAAGACCGTACTGCTGCGCGAACTCACGGGCCTGGAGCGGCCCACGCAAGGCCGCGTGCGCCTCTTCGGCCAGGACCTCGCCAGCCTCACGCCCGCCGCCCTCGACGACTTGCGCCGCCGCTTCGGCCTGCTGTTTCAGGATGGCGCCCTGTTCTCCAATTTGAGCGTGGCGGAAAACGTGGCCGCCCCCATCGTCGAGCAGATCCGCCTGCCGGACAAGCTACTCTGCGAGGTGGTGAACCTCAAGCTCAGCCTCGCCGGCCTGCCCCTGGAAGCGGCGCAGCGACGGCCGAGCGAACTGTCGGGCGGCATGCGCAAGCGCGCGGCGCTGGCGCGGGCGCTCGCCCTGGAGCCAGAGCTGCTGTTCCTGGACGAGCCCACGGCCGGGCTGGACCCCATCGGTGGCCGCGAGTTCGACCGCACCCTACGCATCCTGGCCGACAGCCTTGGGCTTACGGTGCTGCTCACCACCCACGACCTGGACACCCTCTACGACCTCGTCGACCGGGTGATCGTGCTGCACGCGGGCAAGGTGATCGCCGACGGCACGGTCGCAGAGGTGGCGCGCGAGGCGCATCCCTGGATACGATCCTATTTCTCGACGCGTCAGTGAGGCCGTTATGGAGTCCGAAGCACGCTATGTCTGGGTCGGCGCCACGGTCGTCGCGCTCTTCCTGATCCTGGCGGGCGGATTGTACTGGCTGTCCGGCGCGGCTGACCGACTGCCGACCAAGCGCTTCGTCGTCTATTTCCAGAAGCAGTCGCTGGAGGGGCTGCAGATCGGCAGCCCCGTGCGCATGCAGGGGATCAAGGTCGGACGGGTGGCGGACTACACCATCCTGCCCGACCAGCCAGGCACCGTGCGGGTGGTCGTGGAGGTCGACCGGCGCACCCCGGTGCTAGAGGGCATCCAGGCGGTGATCGCGCGCAACCTGCTCACCGGCCTGGCCGCCGTCGACCTCATCAACACCGGGCAAAGCCGCGTGCCGCTGATGCGCGTACCGGCCGGCGAGACCGACCCGGTCATCGAGGAGGGTGTGGCGGACCTCAGTCGGTTGGCCGAACTCATCGAGGACTTGGGCCGCACCGGACACGAGAGCCTCAAGCGGTTGAACAGTGTGCTTTCCGATGAAAACCGACGCGCCCTGGCCGGGACGCTGCACAACCTCGTTAGCCTCACTGGCGCCCTCAACACCACCGTGCCCGAGCTCAACGCCACGCTCGCCGCTAGCCGCCAGGCCGCCACGGCCTTGCAGGCGAGCGGCGAGAGCTTCACCACCGTGGTACGCGACAGCGGCACGCGGCTCGCGCAGGTGGCGGATGCGGCCACCCAGACACTGGCCGAGGCCGACATCACCCTCAAGGCCACGCGCGCCAGCCTCACGCGCATGGAGGGCGAGCTCACCGGTATCGCCGTGAGCCTGCGGCTCACGGCCGATCTGGCCAGCCAAGAGGTCGAGGCCACGGGGCAGGCGCTGCGCCAGGCAAGCGAGGCCCTCCAGGCGGCCGGCCGGGGACTCGCTGACCCGGTGCGCATCCTCTATGGGCCACTGCGCGAGGAGTTGGGCCCCGGCGAGGCGCGGCCATGACCCGCCGCGCGACCCTGTACCTGCTCGCCAGCCTGCTGTTGGCCGGCTGCGTGCGCCTGCCCTCGCCCAGCCAGCCGGTCACTTATCACGTCCTGACCGATCCCGGACCGGTCGTACCCAGCACACGCACCCACACCGGTACCCTGCTCGTGCGCGAGATGGACGCGTCAGGGCTGTACCAAGTGAGCAACCTCGTCTTCAGCCGCAACCCGGGCACCCGCACCGACTACCAGTTCGCACGCTGGAGCGAGCCGCCGGCCAAGCGTCTGACCTGGCTCATCCGCCAACGGCTGGAGGCGGCAGGCGCCTTCGCAGTGGTCTCGCCCTTGGGTGGTGGCGTGCGTGGCGACTACCAGCTCAACACCCGTCTCATCGATTTCTATCACGAAGCCAGCACGCCGCCTGGGGTGGCCCTACTGATCATCGAGGCCGAGCTCGTGCGCCGCAGCGATGCGCGGCTCATCGCCCGGCGCATGTTCGTCGGTCAGGAGAATGTGACCACGCACGACGCCCAGGGTGCGGCCGACGCCATGGGCCGCGCCGCCACCCAGGTGATCGACGCGCTCACGCTGTGGCTGACCGAGGCGGCTGCGCCGGAACCCCGCTAAAATAAGCGCTGGCGAAGAATCCACCCCATCCTGGCCGCTGCCCGATCGGGCCGGCTGAATTCGCCTTTGCCTCCTGACCATGCTCATCTACATCCACGGCTTCAACAGCTCCTCACGCTCCGGCAAGGCCCAAGAACTGCAGGCCTGGATGGAGGCGCGCGGGCTGGGCGAGGCCTATGTTTGTCCCGACCTGTCGCCGCGTCCGCGCGAGGCCATCGCCCAGCTTGAGGCCCTGATCCGGGCAAGCCGGGGGCCGGCCAAGCTCGTCGGCAGCTCACTCGGCGGCTACTATGCCACCTGGCTGGCCGAGCGCTTTGGTCTCAAGGCAGTGCTCGTCAACCCCTGTGTGGCCTGCCACGAGAAATTGGCCCGCGAGGTCGGCAAACTGCAAAAAAACTGGCACGACGGCTCGGAATACCGCTTCACCGAGCAGCACCTGGCCGAGCTCAAGGCCCTCGACATCGCCCGACCGACCCGGCCAGAGCGCTATATGCTGCTGGTCGAAAAGGGGGATGAACTGCTGGACTGGCGTGAGGCGGCGGCCTATTACCAGGGTGCCGTCCAACACCTGCTCGAAGGTGGCGACCACGGGTTTACTCGCTTTGCCGAGTTCATCCCCTTCATCTTGACCTTCTAAGCCGCGCCGCATGTATCTACTCTACGAAGAAGACGGCGAGATCAAGGCCGGCACCATCCTGGCCGAGCACGACAGCTCCCTGCAGGTCGAGTCACAGCACGGCCGGCGCACCAAGGTCAAGGCTGGGCACGTGCTACTGCGCTACAACGCCCCCTCGCCGGGCGAGATCTTGGAACAGGCGCGTCGTCTGGCCGAGGAGATCGACCTCGATTTCCTCTGGGAAGTCGCCGGGCAAGCGGAATTCGACTTCCAGACCCTGGCCGCGGAATATTACGGCGGTACGCCTGCGGCCCCTGAGCTCGCGGCGGTGCTGTTGTGCCTGCATGGCGCACCGATCTACTTCTACAAAAAGGGTAAGGGCCGCTTCAAACCCGCCCCGGCCGACACCCTGGCAGCAGCCAAGGCGGCGGTGGAGCGCAAGGCGCGCGAGGCGGCCCAGCGGGCGGAATGGGCCGCAGCGCTTGCCCGCGGTGAGTTGCCCGAGGCGCTGCGCGGCAAGGTCTTCCAGTTGCTGCACCAGCCGGACAAGAACAGCCTGGAATACAAGGCGCTCGCCGACGCGTGCGCGACCACCGGACTCACCCCGGTGGCCCTCATGAATCGCTGCGGTGCCATCCCCTCTAGCCACGAGTACCACCTGCAGGCCTTCCTGCTCACCCACTTCCCGCGCGGTACGGGTTTTCCCGAGCTCAGCCCCCCGCCCCCGCCGCCGCCCCTGCCGGCGGCTGATGCGCCTGCCTTCAGCATTGACGATGCCGCCACGACCGAGATCGACGACGCCTTCTCGGTGATCTTCCGCCCGGACGGCTCGGTACGCGTAGGCATCCACATCGCCGCCCCGGCGCTGGGAATCGCCCCCGGCTCCGACCTCGACCGCGTGGCGGCCCAGCGCCTGTCCACGGTCTACATGCCTTGTGGCAAGATCACCATGCTGCCCGAGGACCTGGTCGACCGCTACACCCTGGCGGAGAACCGTGACTGCCCTGCCTTGTCGCTCTACGTCGAGGTTGGGCCGGACTACGCCATCCGCAGCCTGAACACCCAGGCCGACCGTGTGCGCATCGCCGCCAACCTGCGCCACGAGACCTTGGAGCCGCTGTTCAACCTGGAGACCATCGGCAGTGGCGGGCCGGATTACCCCTTCCGCCGAGAACTCGAGTGGCTTTGGGGCTTCGCCTGCCACCTGCAGGCGAAGCGCGGCGAAGTGGAAACCCCCGGCCGCGTGGACTACGTCATCCGGGTGGACAATGACCGCGTGCGCATCACCCCACGGCCGCGCGGCAACCCGATCGACCGCGTGGTCTCCGAGCTCATGATTCTGGCCAATAGCCGTTGGGGGGCTTGGCTTGCCGAGCGCGGCGTCGCCGCGGTCTACCGGGTGCAAGGCCAGGGCAAGGTGCGCATGTCGCTCAAACCCGCCCCGCACGAGGGTCTGGGAGTGGACTGTTACACCTGGTCCACCTCGCCGCTGCGGCGCTATGTAGACCTCATCAACCAGCGCCAGATCCTCGCCACCGCGCAAGGGCAGCCGCCAGTCTACGCCGGCAACGACACCGCGCTGCTCGCGGTGGTGCGCGACTTCGAGCTCACCTACGACGCCTATGCCGAGTTCCAGCGGCGTATGGAGCGCTACTGGTGCCTGCGCTGGCTCATCCAGGAGAAAGTCGAGCAGATCGAGGCGGTCGTGCTCAAGGAGAACCTGATCCGGCTGGAAGGGCTGCCACTGGTCACGCGGGTCATCGGCGCACCGACCCTCAACCCCGGCGACCGCCTGCAGGTGGCGCCAGAGACGATCGACTTGCTCGACAACGAATGCGTCTGCCGTTTCGTCGCCCTGCTCGAACCCCAGCGCGCGCCGTAGTACACATCTACGGACTGCCGCCCTCCCGGCCAGGCCCGCGTGGCCTGCTCGACCGGCTACGGGCGTATAGACGGGCCACCGGCGCGTTTCTCTCGCTGGCGGTGGCGGACATGACCAATGCCCTCCTGGTCTCCGCCATCCTGCACGTGGTGGTGATCTTCAGTGTGACCCCGCAGGGCGTCAACCCCAGGCTGTTCGAGGACCCTCTCAAACCGCTCGACGTCATCCTGGTCAACACCCGCACCGAGACGCGCCCGCTCAACCCGGAGGCGCTCGCCCAGGCCAACCTGGACGGCGGCGGCACGGTGGAGTCAAAGCGCCAGGCATCGAGCCCCCTGCCGGTGAGCCCCGAGGACAGTATCGCCCTCACCGAGGCCGAGACACGCGTAAAGGCCGTGGAACGACAAGCCCAAGAGCTCATGCAGCGGCTCAAGTCCGATTACGCCGTCGCCGAGGCGCAACCGGAGCGCGAGCCCGAGACGCGCCCGCCGACGCCGACACCGGCACCGCAGGACCTCGCCGCGCGCAGCCTGGAGATGGCGCGTCTGGCCGCGCGCATCGACCAGCAGTGGGATGCCTACCAGAAGCGTCCCCGGCGCATGTTCGTCGGGGCGCGCGCGGTGGAGTTCACCTTCGCCCGCTACGTCGAGGACTGGCGGCTGAAGGTCGAGCGCGTAGGCAACCTCAACTATCCCGAGGCGGCACGTCGTAACAAGCTCTACGGCTCGCTGGTGCTGACGGTATCGATCAATGCCGACGGCACGGTGGAGTCGGTGCAAATCGACCGCTCTTCCGGTTCTCGCATCTTGGACGCCGCTGCGGTCAAGATCGTAGAGATGGCCGCGCCCTTCGCCCCTTTCCCGGAGGAGATGCGTGCCAAGGTGGACATCCTGAGCATCACCCGCACCTGGACCTTCACCCGCTCCGACCAGCTCATCAGCCAATAGGCGCGAAATTTAGCCGTGGTCTCCGCCGCCCTGCAATCCGCGGTTCAGTCCAGATACTCGAACACCTTGACCACCCGCTGTACACCGCTGGTGCGGGCGGCGATCTCGGCGGCGACGTCGGCCTCGCTGCGTTTGAGCAAGCCCATCAGATAGACCACGCCGTTCGAAGTCACCACTTTCACATGGTTGGCATTGATCCGGCTGTCGTCGATCAGACGCGCCTTGACCTTGGTGGTGATGAAGCCGTCGTTGCTGCGTGCAGCCAAGCCGATCGGCCCGGCGATGATCATCTCATTGTAGACCTCCTTCACCCCCGGCACAGCGCGACCGATCTCGCTCACGCGCGCCTTCAAGGCCTCGGTCGGGGCCTCGCCGGTGATGAGTAGGCGGCGGTTGAAACTCGTAAAGTTGGCGCGCACGCCGTCGAGATTGGCCTCGCGCAGGCGGCTGGTGGCGCGCCACTCGATCTCCTCGTCCTCGATGTAGACGCCGGCCGAGCGGCGGTCGTCGGCCATCATGGCGCCAACGCCCACACCAGTGGCCACCACCGGCACACAGCCTGACAGTGGCAGCGCGGCCAGCAGCCCGAGTAGGGTCATGAGACTGCGTTTGGTCATGTTCAAGCTCCCAACAGTGAAAAATCGATGCCCTCGCACAGCCCGTCCAGCACGAGCAATTGGGCCTCATGGATACGGGCGGGCGTGTGTGCGGGCACACAAAGCAGGATGTCCTCCTCCCGCAGGGTCTCGGCCAGCCGCCCGCCGTCGTGGCCGGTCAGCGCGATCACCCCCAGGTCCTTGTCCTGTGCGGTCTCGAGCGCCGCGAGTAGGCTCGCGTCGTTGCCGTCGTCGCTCACCAGCAGCAGGAGATCTCCGGGGACACCCAAGGCTTCGATCTGGCGGGCGTAGATGCGGTCTTGCCCGGCACTGTTGGCAATCCCGCTCGTGATGGCCGCATCGGTCGTCAGACTGAGCGCCGCCAGTGCCGGACGCTCCGCCTCGAAACGATGCACGAGACTGGCGGCGAACAGTTGCGCAAGAGCGGCACCGGCGCCATTGCCACAGACGAGGATCTTGCCGTCAGCCATCAGGCAGCGCAGCAGGCGCTCGACCGTTTGGGCCAGCGGCTCGACCAAGGTCTCCAGCACCGCCTCCTGCACGGCGATGCCGTCGGCAAGCTGCTGCTGCAGGTGGTCGGCTATGTTCATGCAAGGATTATACTGTCGACTGCCCGGCACCGAAGGCATCGCGTAGCCAGGTAAGGCGCTCGCCCTCGATCAGAATGGCATCGAAACGACAAAGGCCACGGTGCCCGGTCTTGGCGAGATAGGCCTCGGCCGTGCGCGCGAGGCGCGCGCGCTTGGCGGCGGTGATGCTCTCCGCCGCCCCGCCGAAACCAGCGCTGCGCCGGGCGCGTACCTCGACGAAGACGAGGGTGGCCCCTTCCTGGAAGATGAGATCGATCTCACCGAAACGGCAGCGCCAGTTGCGTGCCAGTAGCTTGAGCCCGCGTGCCTCGAGGTAGGCAGCCGCACGCTGCTCGGCCTCGGCGCCCTGCCGGGTCCTGTCCATGCTCAATCGACCCGCTCAAGGAGCAGCCCCTTGAGGTACTCCCCCTCGGGATAGTCGAGGTCGATCGGATGATCTGGCGCCTGGCGAAGCCGCGCACGCAACCGCAGCCTGACACCGGCATCCCAGGCCGCGCCTGCGACGATTTTCTGGAACAGCTCGGCACTAACCCCGCCGGAGCAAGAAAAGGTCGCCAGCCAGCCGCCGGGGACGAGCAGCTTCATCGCGTTCAGATTGATGTCCTTGTAGCCGCGCGCCGCCTTGTCCGCCATCTGGTGGGTGGGGGCAAATTTGGGCGGGTCGAGGATGATGAGCCCGAAGCGGCGACCGGCGTCGCGCAGCCGGCGCAGCGCCTGGAACACGTCCGCTACCTGCCATTCACAGCGTTCGGCATCCAGGCCGTTGAGTGCGACATGTGCCTGCGCCTGGGCGATCGCCTCTGCCGAACTGTCGATGGACAACACCGAACGGGCGCCTGCGGCCAGGGCATGGAGGCCGAAGGCGCCCGTGTAGGCGAAGCAGTTGAGGACATCGCGCCCGGTGGCGAACGCGGCCACGCAGCGGCGATTGTCGCGTTGGTCGAGATAAAAGCCGGTTTTGTGCCCGCGCACCACATCGACCTCAAACTTGAGCCCCGCCTCGTGGATGGTGATCACCTCCGGCAGCCTACCGGCGAGCAGCCCCACCCGTGGCGGTAGCCCCTCCAGCGCCCGCACCTCGGCGTCCGAGCGCTCGTAGATTGCACACTGGGGCAGCCGCTTCGCGATCAGAGCGAGCAGCGTCTCGCGCCACGCCTCGGCACCGGCGGTGGTCAGTTGCAGGACGAGTACGTCGGCATAGCGGTCGAGCACCACCCCGGGTAGACCATCTGCCTCGCCGTAGATCAGCCGCTTCGCGTCGCTGTCGATTGGCAGCGAGGCCCTGTAGGCGATGGCGGCATCGATGCGGCGGCTCATCAGTGCGGCATCGACCACCTCCGCCTCGTGCCAGCTCCAGACCCGTGCGGCGATGCGCGAGGCGGGGTTGTAGGCGGCCCAGGCGAGAAAGTCTCCGCTCGCACTCCTCACCGCCACCGTCGCACCGGCTGCAGGTTCGCCCAGGATGCGTTCCACCGCCCCGTCATAGACCCAGGGGTGGCGGCGCTTGAGCGACTTCTCGCGCCCGGGTTTGAGGATGAGCGCAGGCTCGCTCATACCCTACCCCGCCCCGGACTGTGGCGGCCAGCCGGTATGGGCCTCAGCATGCGGTCAGCTTGACGTATTCCAGGATGAACCACTTCTCGCCGACCTTGGGGAAGCACACCCGAATCTCCGCCTCGGGGCCTGTGCCCTGATAGCCAGCCACGACCCCTTCGCCATAACGCGCATGCTTGACCCGGCTGCCGATGGCATAGGGAAAGTGTCCGTTCGGGGCGACCCCAGTCTGTGCCGCGCGGGCGTGCGTCACCACTTCCGAGGCATGGGACGGTCGCTGCCGCAGCGACTGGATCAAGCCCGGCGGGATCTCATCCAGGAAGCGCGAGGGTAGGCCATAGCGTGGCTGGCCATGCAGCATCCGAGTCTGGGCATGGGTGAGGTAGAGCCGACTGCGCGCCCGGGTGATGGCGACGTACATGAGCCGCCGCTCCTCCTCCAGGCCATCGGCCTCGGCGAGCGCCTGCTCGTGCGGGAAGAGCCCCTCCTCCAGGCCGGTGATGAACACCGTATGGAACTCCAGCCCCTTGGCCGCGTGCACGGTCATCAGCTGCACGGCGTCCTGATGGGCGGCGGCCTCGTGTTCGCCCGCCTCCAGGGCGGCGTGGGCGAGAAAGGCCGTCAGGTCCTGGCTATCGGACTCCACCGCGAAGGCGATGGCGGCATTGGTCAGTTCGCGCAGGTTGTCGATGCGGTCCTCGCCGTCGCGCTCGCCCTGGTAGTGGGCGATGAGGCCCGAACGCTCGATCACCGCCTGCACCACCTCAGCGAGCGGCAAGCCCTGGGTCTCGGCGCGCAGCGACTCGATGAGTCCGACGAAAGTGCTCAAACCCTTG
>CALAMX010000051.1 GCA_937925755.1 uncultured Burkholderiales bacterium | reverse complement strand
CCGCATGCAGGGGCTGCGCGGCGCGCGCCTGGCCGAGCGGGTGAATGCCTGTCTGCAGATCGCCGAGATTGGTGACCAGGCCGACTGCCGGGTAGAACACTACTCCGGTGGATACAAAAGGCGATTGAACCTGGTCATCGGACTCATCCACGAACCGCGCATCCTCATTCTGGACGAACCAACGCTGGCCATAGACCCGCATTCGCGCTCACTGATCCATCAGCGCTTGCGCGAACTGCACACGGCGGGGGTGACCATCCTGCTGACCACCCATGATCTGGAAGAGGCCGAGCAACTTTGCCAGCGGGTGGCTATCTTGAGCCGCGGGCGTGTGGTGGTGGAGGGCGAGGTGCACACCCTGCTCGCCCGCCACCGGAACGACACCATCCAGATCACCCTCGACCGCGAACCACCGCCGGGCTTTGCCCTCACCCTGCAAAAGCTGCCGGGCGTGGGCGAGTTCAGCCTGAGTGGCCGCTGCCTGGTAGCCACCGCCCCACACCCCATGCAGGCGGTGCTGGTCCTGCTCAAGGCCCTGCGCGCCCACGGGCTTGAGGCCGTGTCTCTGGAATACGGCCTGTCTAGCCTTGAACACATCTTTCTACACTACACCGGTGAGGACGCACGGCCATGAACGGCAACCTCGCCCGCTTCGTCGCCAGCATCATGAAGGACGCCCGCATCATTGCCCGCGACCGGCAAGCACTCGTCTTGTTCTTCGTCATGCCGGTGCTGTTCGTGCTGATCCTGTCGCTGGCCTTGCGTGACGCCTTCGGGGAGCGTCCCGGCGCCACTTTCCCCGTCCTGCTGATTGCCGCCAGCGGGGACCTCGCCGGCGACACGGTCGAAGCGGGTTTCCGCGCCAACCGCCATATCCAGCTCACCCGCCTGCCGACGGCGCCGGAGGAGGCGGTACGCACCTGGTTGATCGAGGGGCGGTACAAAATGGCAATCCTGATACCGAGCGGCGCCACTGAACAAGCGCGACGCCGAGTGGGCGAGATCATGGCGCAGGTGCCGCCCGAACTGCGTCTGGAGCGGGCGGCAGAGGTACGCGTCCTGGTCGATCCGGCCCTGCGTTCGGATTACCGCAAGGTCTTGGAAGGCATGTTGGACCTCGCCTTGCATGGGGTCGAGATACGACTGGCACGCGACCAGCTCGTACAGACCCTGCGCCTTACACAGGGCAAGGACTACGTGCCGCTGCCCGATGTCGAGCAGACCCGGCTGTTCGCCCCCCTGTCGCCGGAACCGGTCACGCGCGGCGCGGTCGGCCCGGTGCCCACATCGGTACAGCAGAACGCCCCGGCTTGGACTCTGCTGGCCATGTTTTTCCTGACCGTGCCGCTGTCAGTCTCCTTTATCAAGGAACGCGACCAAGGCAGCCTCATCCGGCTGCAGACCATGACGGTGCCGGCTTGGGTAGTGCTGGGTGGCAAGGCCGTGCCCTTTTTCGTCATCAATATGATCCAAATGGCCTCCATCCTCCTGGTGAGCGTCCACGTCCTGCCGCTGTTGGGCGGTGACGCCCTGGAGCTGGGCGACGCACCCTTGGCCCTGCTGGTCACCGGCGCCTCGGCCAGCCTCGCTGCCATCGGTTTCGGCATCGCCGTGGCCATGTACGCCCGCACCACGGAACAGGCGGCCAGTTTCAGTTCCGCCACGGTGATGATCCTGGCCGCCTTGGGCGGCATCCTGGTGCCCAAGACGGTGATGCCGCCGCTGATGCAGGACCTGGCTTTGATCTCGCCCCTGTCCTGGGGGCTGGACGCCTTCCAGGACGTCTTCGTGCGCGGTGGCGGGCTGCGCGACATCGCCCCCGAGGCGCTCGGACTGCTCGCCTTCGCCGCGGTCTGCCACGGCATTGCCATCTTGCGCTACCAGGGTCGGCTTTGACCGGCACGCCGTCTACATACACTCCCGCGCACGCTACGAACCAAAAACCGCACTTGACCGCCATTATTGCGAACCAACACCACGATCTGACTTGGGTCGACCGGATCGCAGGCACAGGCTGGTCTATGAAAATTCTGGATCGGAATCTCTTGCATCTTGTCGCCGGCAAACGCCAGTCACCCGTCTACACCACCCCATCTGTGCCGAACCCGAAACGAGTCCTGCTTCAAGGCCTACGCCCCGCCGCGGCTCGCCGCTCCATCTCCTGCGCCAGGGCCTCGATCTTCATCTTGGCATCGTGGCGGAAGATCTCCACGCTCACATCGGGGGGCATGGGGAAACCCGGGATCACCGTGGAGCGGTAGACCAGGCGCACCGGCGATTGACCGTGGATCTGCCATTCGCCGACCATGTCGCGGATATTGCCGGCGATGCGCCGGAAACGCACCATCCGCGGCGGAAGCTCCTCCACCAGGGCGATCATCACCAACGGAAAGTTGGGCAGCCAGGGGATGCTACCGCGCTGCTCCAGGCGGATCGGCTCGCCCGGCGGCGAGATGACCCGGCTGACCACGAGGTCGGGGATGTATTCGGCCCAGCGATTGTAATCGGTCAGCACCGCCCAGGCCTGCTCCCGGTCGGCACGGGCCTCGAGCTCGGCATGGACGCGGATCACCGCCTCATTCGCCTCGATGCGAACACGCGCCTCGGCACCGAGCGCCCAGCTCGGCAGGATTTGAGCGACGATGAGAGCGAACCAGGGCAGCAACCAGGGTGTCGGCAGGCTCATGACAGGGTCCTGCCGGTCTTGCGGCGCACCATCTCGCTGGCAATGGCCTCTAGCATGCGTTGGATGTCGGCTTCGATGAGCAGGCTGTCGCCGGGCACACGCAGCGACAGCAACCCAGGCTCCAAGCGCGCGACATAGGTGATCCGCACCCCGTCCGGCAGGGGGATGAGGCGCCACTCGCCATACATGTCCTTGAGGGTACCGGACAGTTGCCGAAAGTGGATGCGACTGAAGGGGGTCTCGTGCATGAGCAGCACCACTTCGAACGGGGTGTCCAGGATGAGCCAGGTCTTCTCGCCGCGCTGATGCACGCGGGTGGGCTCGCCCGGCTTGTTGATACGGCGCGACAGATGCATGTCAGGCACGAATTCGGCCAAGTGATCGTAATCGGTCAGCACGGACCAGGCGAGCCGGCTGTCCACCGGCACATCGACATAGGCACGGATGGTGATGCTGCCGAAGGCCAGGCTGCGCTCCACGCTCGCCACTGCCCGGAGGCGCGATTCGGCCAAGGCCCGGGCGACCGGGACGAACAGCAGGGGAATCAGGGCGAGAAAAGATCGCCGCTGCATGGACGCTGAGGCTAGGGCTAGGGCCGCGGTTGCAAGCTATTCTGCCACAGACGGGGTGGTATCCCAGCCCCGCTCGCGCGCCAGGCGGCGGATCGCCTCGGCGTTGCTGGGCGAGAAGCAGAGCGCCGCCGCTTCATCCCACGGCAGCCAGCGCCAGGCAAGGTGCTCGCGCTGCGCGAGCCTTACCGGCATGGGCAGCGGCAACTCTAGAGCAAAGACGTGCTCGGTGTTGTGGGTCGTACCCGGCGCGTAGCGGTGACGAAAGCAATCATAGATCGCATAGGTGTTGGTGTAGCCGCAGTCCTCGAGCGTAAACGCGGTTGCATCCAGCCCCGTCTCCTCACTCACCTCGCGCACCGCGGCCTGTGCCGGGGTCTCTCCAGGCTGCAGGCTGCCGGTGACGGACTGCCACCAGCCCGGATGGTCGGCGCGCTCGAGCATGAGGACCCTCTGATCCGGCGTGTGGATCACCACCAGAACGGATAGCGGGAGCTTGTATGGCGCTACCACCGTGCGCCTGCTCTCACCCTGCCGATGTCGGCGGGTTGCGCAGCCGGATGTGCAGCTCCCGCAACTGCCGCTCATCCACCCGGTTGGGGGCACCAGTCATCAGGCAGTTGGCGCGCTGGGTCTTGGGGAAGGCGATGACGTCGCGGATGGAGTCGGCCCCGGCCATCAGCGCCACCAGGCGGTCGAGCCCGAGGGCCAGCCCCCCGTGCGGCGGCGCCCCGTACTTGAGGGCGTCGAGCAGGAAGCCGAACTTGTTGCGCCGCTCTTGCTCGCCGAGGTTCAACGCCGCGAACACCTTCTCCTGGACGGCCTCGTCATGGATGCGGATCGAGCCACCACCGATCTCCCAACCGTTCAGGACGATGTCGTAGGCGCGCGACAGGGCCCGTCCGGGGTCGCTGGCGAGCCAGTCCTCATGGCCGGGTTTGGGTGCGGTAAAGGGGTGATGCAGGGCATCCCAGCGCTTCTCGTCCTCGTTCCATTCGAACATGGGGAAGTCCACCACCCAGAGCGGCCGCCACGCATCGACGGCGTGGCCCTTCTCGTGTCCGATCTTGATCCTGAGCGCCCCTAGGGCATCGTTGACGATCTTCGCGCGATCCGCCCCGAAAAAGATGAGGTCGCCGTTTTGTGCACCGGTGCGCTCCAGGATCGCGGTCAGCGCCGCATCATGCAGGTTTTTGACGATGGGCGACTGCAGTCCCTCGCGCCCGCAGGCAAGGTCGTTGACCTTGATCCAGGCCAAGCCCTTGGCACCATAGATTTTGACGAACTCGGTGTAGGCGTCGATCTCGCCGCGGGTGAGCGCGCCCCCGCCGGGGATCAGCAGTGCCGCCACCCGTCCGTCGGGCTGGTTGGCTGGGCCGGCGAAGACCTTGAATTCGACGTCACGCATGACATCGGTGAGTTCGGTCAGCACCAGTGACACGCGTAGGTCTGGTTTGTCCGAACCATAGCGACGCATCGCCTCACTGTAGGACATGCGTGGGAAGGGGTCAGGTAGGTCCACGTCGATGGCCGCCTTGAAGACTTGGCGGAGCATGCCCTCGACCAACCCCATGATCGCCTCCTCGTCGAGGAAGGATGCCTCCAGGTCCACCTGGGTGAACTCCGGCTGCCGGTCGGCGCGCAGGTCTTCGTCCCGGAAGCACTTGACGATTTGGTAGTAGCGGTCGAAGCCCGAGACCATGAGCAGTTGCTTGAAGAGCTGCGGTGACTGCGGCAGGGCGTAGAACATGCCGTCGTGCAGGCGCGACGGTACCAGGTAGTCGCGCGCCCCCTCCGGCGTCGAACGGGTCAACATCGGGGTCTCGATCTCGATGAAGCCATGCGCGTCGAGATAGTCACGCATGAGCTTAGCCACCCGGTACCTGAGTCGCAGGTTGCGCTGCATCATGGGCCGGCGCAGGTCGAGGTAGCGGTAGGTCAGGCGCACGTTCTCGGAGAGGCTCTCATCGTCGAGCAGGAAAGGCGGCGTGGCCGAGGGGTTCAGCACCTCCAGCCGCTGGGCGACGACCTCCACTTCACCGGTGGGCAGGTTGGGATTCTCGGTGCCCGGCGGTCGCCGACGCACACGCCCCTCGATCTTGAGCACGTATTCGCTGCGCACCTCCTCCGCCAGCCGGAAGGCCTCCGGGGTGCCAGGGTCGACCACCACCTGCACAGTGCCCTCGCGGTCCCTGAGATCGATGAAGATCACTCCACCGTGGTCGCGCCGCCGGTGGGCCCACCCGCAGAGGGTGACGATGGTGTCGATGTCGGCGGCGGTTACAGCGCCGCAATAGTGAGTCCGCATGATGTCAAGTCCGCTGTCAAGATCAATGGCATCAATCGCCGGGGTAATGGTTGGCGACCGGCCGTGGGCTAGGCGCCACCACCCCCATCGAGACGATGTATTTGAGCGCAGCGTCCACGGAGACGTCCAGCTCTATGGTCTCCTCGCGCCGCACGTAGAAATAGAAGCCGTTCACCGGGCTGGGCGCGGTGGGGATGAACACGGCCAGCCATTCATCTCCCAACCTGTCGTGCACCTCTTCCGGCACGTTGGTCTGAAAGGCAAGCGACCAAGCATTGGGATGCGGGTAGTGCACCAGCAGCACCTTGCGGAAGGCATGTCCGTTGCCGCTCAGTAGTGTGTCGGAGACCTGCTTGACGCTGCCGTAGATGGTGCGCACCACCGGTATGCGCTGCAGAATCCCCTCCCAATAAGCCAGCAACCGCTGCCCGATGAGATTGGCGCTGATAAGACCGGTCAGGAAGATGATCAAGGCGGTGAGCAGCACCCCCAGGCCGGGGATGCGCACTCCAAGCCAGGCCTCCGGCCGCCAGGGTTCCGGCAGCAGCAGTAGTGTCTGGTCCATGGCGCCGATCAGGGCGTTGAGCACCCAGATCGTGATGCCCAGCGGCACCCAGATCAGCAGGCCGGTGATGAAGTAGCGACGTAACGGGGCCATGACGGCGCGGATAAAGAAATTCGGCAAAAGAAATTGGGCAAAACGCACAGGGCGTTTTGCCCAATCGAGGGAAGGTGGCTTGGACGTCAGGCTGCGCAGGCCGGGCAGCCACCCGCACCACAGGCCGGCGCCGGGGCCTCCTCCTTCTTGGGAGCGCCGCCCTTGAAGTCGGTGGCGTACCAGCCGCTGCCCTTGAGCTGGAAGCCGGCGGCGGTGAGCTGCTTGGCGAATGTGGGTTTACCGCAAGAAGGACAGTCGGTCAACGGCGCGTCGCTCACCTTCTGCATGACGTCCTGCTCGAAACCACACTCGGAACACTTGTAGGCATAGATCGGCATCTCGACCTCCAATCGAAGCGTATCTTGCGGGATTATACCCTATAAATCCGATATTTAGCCAATCGCACGGTTTTTCAAGCTCACCACGTCAGACGCAGGGTGAGGAAGGCCTGGCGTTGCACCGTATGGTTCTGACGGAACTCCATGTGCTCACCAGTGGCGTTTTGCAGCGTCAGTGCCAGTTCGTCCTCGCTGCCCTTACCGCCCAGGTGTTTGGCGAGCCTGAAGTCCACGCGTTCATAAGAGGACTGTACATCTCCGTCATTCAGCCACATCATGTCCCCGACCCGGTAGTAGCCCAGGCTCGCGCTGAAACCGGTCGGCAGCGGCAGCGACCACAGCAGGCTAGTCGCATGGCGCGGCGCGGTGCGCTCGGTGTCCCGGTCGGTGCCGGCGCCAGCGCGGATCCGGGTGATGGCATGCGAGACCAGCACTCGGCCCAGAATGGGGTGACGCCAATCCAGGGCCAGGTCACCGCCCAGGGTACGGATACCGCCGCTGTTGTAGAAGTAATCCGCCTTATCCGGCCCGAGTCCAGAAGGACGCAGATAATCTGCCGGCACAGGGAAAGGGCAATCTGTCCCGACCGTACAGCTCCTGTCGTCGACATAGCGTTGATGGAGCTGGGAAAATAGCCGGGTGTCGAGCACCAGCCCATATGCTGGGTGGCGCCCGACATAGCCCAGTTCAACGAATCGGGTACGCTCGGGTTGGAGCCGCTGGATGGCCCATGTGCCGAGGTCCACGATGGAACCTGTGGGTAAGCCCCCCAGGGACGGGCCCAGATAGCGGATCACCTCGCGTGCATGGGTTTCTGCCAGGGTAGTGGCGCGATAGCCCTGTCCCGCGCTGAAACGCAGGGATTGCCCCGGGCTTAGCGTCCAGTTCAAGGCAAGACGCGGTGAAATGAGGGGATGGCTCTGCGGGTGCCTCTCGAGTGTGCCGCCGATGTGCAACAGCCAGTCGGGTTTGAAACGCCAATCGAGATTCGCGAAGACCTGCCAGGGCGTCGCTCTGACTGTGCCCAAACCATAGAGCTGACGCTCCGACTCGGCACGATCCTGCCGGAGTGATACACCCCATACAGCCTTGACATCGTCGGCCCAGGCGTGAATCTGTTGCAGCTCCAGTGCGTCGCGCGAGGCATCCAAATCTTCCGCAACCGGGGCGCGGATCGTGATCGCACCGATTTGTCGACTGAGGACGGCGGTCTCCCGCTTGCTGCGTTGGAACCGCCCGTATTCCAGCGACAACTGAGAGCCCGGCGCATAGTGTTTGTGCCAGGCCAGGCGTATGCTGTATTGTTCCTGCCGGCGCGTCCGATAGGGTTCCTCATCGGGCTTCAGTGTACTGCCCACCCAGTCCTCACCGCGGCTAAGACCGGCACTCAAAAGCCATTCCTGGTCCGAGACGGGGCGCAAGACGAGCTGACCATAGACGCCCTGGTGCTGGATCTCCTCCTGATACGAGTGGGTGAAGCGTTTGAGGTCCCGGAAATTCGTGGCCTCCCGGCTGGACAGACTCAGTCGCCAGTCGACGCTCTGCGCGCTCTTGCCCAGGCGCACGTAGTGGTCCGCGAAGTCATGACGGCCGCGCGAGAGGATGAGCCCAACACCCGTGTCAGCGCCCGGCTCACGCGTGATGATGTGGATCACCCCCTGGAAGGCACCGGCGCCGTAGCTCGCCTGGTTCGGTCCGCGCACCACCTCGATGCGCTCGACGTCCTCCAGCCGCAGGGGCAGGTCCTGCCAGTCCACCGCCCCCGTAGCGGGATTCACCACCGAGCGACCGTCCACCATCACCAACAAACGATTGGGATAGGCATCACCAAGACCGTGGTTCACCACCATCGGCGAGCCCTTGGGCCAGTCTGCCACTAGGTAGCCCGGCACCAGCCGCAGGACGTCATGAATCTCGGTGAAGCCCGAGGCGCGGATCGTCTCCTGGTCGATCACGGTCACCGGAGCCGGGGCGTCCAGCGGTGAGGTGGCGATACGCGAGGCGGTGAGCACCTGCGGCAAGTCGGCCAGGAAGAGGGCCTCCGTCACGCCTTGCGCCAAGACGTTGTGCGTGAAGGCCAGCAGCAGGGCATGAAACGATCGGTATCTCAATGGTTTGGCTCCTCGCTGCTGAGCCGGCGATAGTCCACCTTGCCCGTGCCAAGCAGGGGCAGGCTCTCTCTGTGGATGATGCGCCGCGGCAGGGCGATCTCAGGCAGTCCCAACTGGCGAGCGGCAGATGCCAGTCGTTCGCGGTTGAGTGCGGGATCCGTGGTGTAAAGCACGATGGCCTCGCCGCGGCCGGGATCGGGCACGGTCAGGCTGGCGTGCTGGGCATCGCTGGAGACGGCGCGGGCGATGGCCTCGGTGAGATCCAGGCAGACCTGCTCGCCGGCGATCTTGGCGAAGCGTCGGAGCCGCCCCTGGATGCGGAGATAGCCATCGGCATCCAGCTCGGCCACGTCGCCGGTGTCGTGCCAGCCCGGACCGGCGGCCGAATGCGGCGGGTCCAGCACGGCCGGCGCCTCGGGCCGGTAATAGCCGCTCATCAGGTTGGGGCCGCGCAGGTGCAGGGCACCACCGCGCGCCACCCCCTCCACCGGTAGGATCTTGGCCTCGATGCCCGGCAGCAGTCGTCCGACCGTCCCCGGCCGGTTCGAGTCGGGTAGGTTGACGGCCACCACAGGGGCGAGCTCGGTGCAGCCATAGCCCTCCAGGATATCGATGCCAAAGCGCTCGCGCCAGGTCTGCCGCACCGGCTCAGCCAGCTTCTCGGCGCCCGCCACCACGTAGCGCAAGCGCTGGAAATCCTCGGGCTGGGCGTAGCGGGCATAGTGGTGCAAAAAGGTGCTGGTCGAAAACAGGGTGTTGCAGCCCTTCTCGCGGATAAGTCGGGGAATCTCCTTGTAATGCAAGGGGCTCACGTACAGGACCAAGCGGGCACCGCTGACCATGGGCATGAGCACGCCGGCGGTCAGGCCGAAGCTGTGGAAGATGGGCAGGCAGTTGAAGATCGAGTCCTTAGGGCCGAACGGGAAAATCTGCAGGATCTGGGCGACATTGGCCAGTAGCGCCCGGTGCGACAGGACCACCCCCTTGGGGCGCCCCTCGGTGCCCGAGGTGTAGAGCACTACCGCCGGGTCTTCCGGCGCACCGCCGGGCAGCGCCCGCTCAGGCCACCACAGGGCGTAGCCGATCAGCCAGAGCTTGTCGGCCAGCCCGAAGGTGCGGCGCAAGTCCTCCAGCCAAACGATCCGCACACCTTGCAAGGCCTCGACCTGGGCCGTGAGTTGGGCCTTCTCGACGAAGGCACGACTGGTGATCACCGTGCGCAAGCCGGCCACCTGGCAGGCGTTCTGCATGCCTTCGC
>CALAMX010000050.1 GCA_937925755.1 uncultured Burkholderiales bacterium | reverse complement strand
CCCGGAGCCGCCGGATGCGAGATGTATCATCGTGATGCCACACCGCCCGCCGCGCTTGCGCCTCGGGTAGGAGCGGCGAAAGCCGCGACATGTCGTGAGATACATCCCGTCGGTCGTTGTTGGTCGTTGTTGGTCGTTGTTGGTCGTTGTTGGTCGTTGTTGGTCGCTGTTGGTCGCGACTTTCGTCGCTCCTACGCAGATTAAGCGAGGCGAAGCCGAGCGGCCGGAGCCACAACGAAGTTTCGGCGGAGGCTAACCTGCCGTCAGGCAGGTTAAGTGAGTGGAAGCGAGCGGCCGGAGCCAACACCGCGCAACGCAACGATGCGCCCGCGCAGCTAGTTATGCAGAGCTTCCCTAAGGACGCTCTGCATAACCCGGCGACCGGGATTGAACGCGCGGAGCGCCAGATGCCAGACGTATCATCGTGATGCCACACCGCCCGCCGCGCTTGCGCCTCGGGTAGGAGCGGCGAGAGTCGCGACATGTTTGCCGCGCTTACGCCTCGGGTAGGAGCGGCGAAAGCCGCGACACGTCGTGATGTGTATCCCGTCGATCGTTGTTGGTCGTTGTTGGTCGCGACTTTCGTCGCTCCTACGTGTCGGACCACCCGCCGTGTTGGTCGTGACTTTCGTCGCTCCTACAGGTCGCTCCTACAGGTCGCTCCTACAGGTCGCTCCTACGAGATCACTCCTACGAGATCGGCACGGCAGGTGTAGGAGCGGCGAAAGCCGCGACACGCCGTGAGATACATCCCGTCGGTCGTTGTTGGTCGTTGCTGGTCGCGACTTTCGTCGCTCCTACGCAGGTTAAGCGAGCGGAAGCGAGCGGCCGAAGCCAAAACGCAGTTTCGGCGGAGGCTAACCTGCCGTCAGGCAGGTTAAGCGAGTGGAAGCGAGCGGCCGGAGCCAAGACCGCGCAACGCAACGATGCGCGCGCGCAGCCAGTTATGCAGAGCTTCCCTAAGCGTCGCGTCCCAACCACCCTAAGCAGTGGGAATGAGGCCGTGGCACCTGTCTGCAACGGTCGCACCATCTCGCGGCTGGCTGTGCCTGCCCACGCATGTACGACGCGCGACGTCGCGTAACCCCCGGCGGTCACACACTCCGGCACCTGCGGATGGGATGCAAGCAGCGCGCCTGCCCACCCGCCGATAAGAGGCATCCAGAAGGCCAGACACACCCGTGACAATCGTGCGCCGGCCGTTCTCCCCTGAGTTTGAGCTCATCTGCGATAATCTCGCGCTCGTTTTCGTAGCGCATGACGCATCGTCTCGATCTGCCCGCCCCCGGCCAGCGCCGCCGCCTGGCCCAGCCACCTGGCTCGGCCGACGCCCTGTTCCTGTCGCAACTGGCCGTGGCGCGGCGCCTGCTCGTTTTGACCGAGTCTGCCCAGGTCGCCGCCCGCCTCGCCGAGGAGGCCGCCTGGTTTCAGCCCCGCTTGGCGGTGCGACTGTTTCCCGACTGGGAAACGCTACCCTATGACCCCATTTCGCCGCATCCCGACCTGGTGTCGGAGCGGTTGGAGGCCTTGTGGCTGAGCCACCAGGGCCGACTCGACCTGCTGGTCGCCCCGGCTGCCACCGCCTGCCAACGCCTGGCACCACCGGAATTCCTGGCGGCGCACGCCTTCCTGCTCAAGCTCGGCGAACGCCTGGACATCGACGCCCTGCGCGAGCGTCTCGTTCGGGCCGGCTACAGCCATGTCAACCAGGTCCTCTCGCCGGGCGAGTTCGCCATCCGCGGTGGTCTCATCGATCTCTTCCCGACCGGCACGGCCCTGCCTTTCCGTATCGAGCTCATGGACGACGCGGTGGAGAGCCTGCGCACCTTCGATCCGGATAGTCAGCGCACCCTCTACAAGGTCAACGAGATCCGACTTTTGCCGGCGCGCGAGTTTCCGTTGGACGAAGCGGGCATCACCCGCTTCCGCCAGAACTTCCGCGACGCCTTCGAAGGCGACCCCTCCAAGAGCCGTATCTACAAGGATGTCTCGAACAAGCTCGCGCCGGGGGGGATCGAGTACTACCTACCGCTGTTCTTCGAGCATACCGTCAGCCTGTTCGACTACCTCGCCGCAGACGTCCTGGTCGTGTTGCATGGCGATGTGCAGCGCGCCGTCGAGGGCTTCTGGGCCGACACCCAGGGGCGCCACCGACTGCTCATCGGCGAGCGCGACCGGCCGCTGCTGCCGCCGGCGCAGCTGTTCTTGCCACCCGACGAGTTCTTCGGCCGCCTGCGCCCTTACGCCCGGATCGAGCTCCGCGCACCCGAGGCGGCGGCGTCCGCACCGACGCTGCCTTACGTCCCCGCCCCGCAGGTGGCGGTGGACCGGCGGGCGGAAGACCCATATGCGCGGCTCAAGGCCCACTTGGCCGCCTTCGAGGGCACGACGCTGCTGGTAGCCGAAAGCCTGGGTCGGCGCGAGACCATGGCCCAGGCCTTGGCGGAACACGGGCTCAAGCCGGATCTCATGGAAGGGTGGGTCGCCACACCCGTACAAGAAGCGCCCACCCGTGAGCCCTCACGCCTCACCGCGCACCGTTTCCTCCTGACCACGGGACCGCTCGCCGCCGGTTTCATCGATCCCGAGGCGCGGCTCGCCGTCCTGACCGAGACTGAGCTCTATGCCCGCAGCCCGACGGCACGCGTGTCGCGGGCAGCCAAACAGACCCAGGTCGAGGGACTGCTGCGCGACCTGTCGGAGCTCAAGATCGGTGACCCGGTGGTGCACGTTGAGCACGGCATCGGCCGCTACCAGGGGCTCACCAGCATGGACCTCGGCGAGGGCACGGAGGAGTTCCTCACCCTGGAATATGCCGGCGGTGACAAGCTCTATGTGCCTGTCGCCCACCTGCACCTGATCACCCGCTACCTGGGTGGCGACCCCGAGAGCGCGCCGCTGCACCGGCTTGGCAGCGGCCAGTGGGAGAAGGCCCGCCGCCGCGCCATGCAGAAGGCGCGCGACACGGCCGCGGAGCTGCTCAACCTCTATGCCCAGCGGGCAGCGCGTCAGGGCCATGCCTTCGAGGTCAGCAGCCACGACCTGGAGGCCTTCGCCGCCGGCTTCGGTTTCGAGGAGACCCCCGACCAGATGGCCGCCATCGAGGCGGTGCTCGAGGACATGCGCTCGGGCCGGCCCATGGACCGCCTGGTGTGCGGCGATGTCGGTTTCGGCAAGACCGAAGTCGCCCTGCGCGCTGCCTTCATGGCTGTTGCCGGCGGCCGCCAGGTGGCGGTGCTCTGCCCCACCACGCTGCTCGCAGAGCAGCACTACCAGACCTTCCTCGACCGCTTCGCCGAGTTTCCCGTCAAGATCGCCGAGCTGTCGCGCTTCCGCGCGGCCAAAGAGGTCAGCGCCATCCTCGAAGGTTTGAAAGAAGGCCGCATCGACATCGTCATCGGCACCCACAAGCTGTTGCAGCCCGATGTCCGCTTCAAAAACCTGGGCCTCGTCATCATCGACGAGGAACACCGCTTCGGAGTGCGCCAGAAGGAGCGGCTCAAGTCATTGCGCGCCGAGGTGGACGTGCTGACCCTGACCGCTACCCCCATACCCAGGACCTTGGCCATGTCGCTCGAGGGCATCCGCGACTTCTCGGTGATCGCCACCGCACCGCAGAAACGGCTCGCCATCAAGACCTTCGTGCAGCCCTTTTCCGAGGGTCTCATCCGCGAGGCGGTGTTGCGCGAGTTGAAGCGCGGCGGGCAAACCTACTTCCTGCACAACGAGGTTGAGACGATCGCGGCGATGCGTGAGAAGCTGGAGAAGCTCCTGCCCGAGGCGCGCATCGAGGTCGCGCACGGCCAGATGCCGGAGCGCGAGCTGGAGCACGTCATGCGCGACTTCTATCACCAGCGCTTCAACCTGCTGCTGTGCACCACCATTATCGAGACCGGCATCAACGTCCCCACCGCCAATACGATCCTGATCAACCGGGCGGACAAGTTCGGCCTGGCCCAACTGCACCAGTTACGCGGGCGTGTGGGCCGCTCGCACCACCAGGCCTATGCCTATCTGCTCCTGCCACCGGGGGCCAAGATCACGCCGGCGGCCCAGAAGCGTCTGGAGGCGATCCAGGCCATGGAGGAGCTGGGCTCGGGGTTCTATCTCGCCATGCACGACCTGGAGATCCGCGGCGCTGGCGAGGTGTTGGGCGAGGCGCAAAGCGGCGAGATGCAGGAGGTCGGTTTCAGCCTGTTCAATGAAATGCTGGCACAAGCGGTACGCTCGCTCAAGGAGGGGCGCGAGCCCGACCTGGAGGCACCGCTCACGGTGACGGCCGAGATCAACCTGCACGCCCCGGCCTTGCTGCCAGAGGACTACTGCCCTGACGTCCACGAGCGGCTGGTGCTCTACAAGCGCCTGGCCAACTGCCAGAGCGAGGCAGAGCTGAAAGCGATGGAGGAGGAGCTGATCGACCGCTTCGGGCTACCGCCCGAGCCGGCGCGCACGCTGCTAGCGGTGCACCGGCTGCGCATCCGCACCCAGCCTCTGGGGATCGCTCGCCTGGAGGTCGGTCCCAAGACCGCCAATGTGCAATTCGTGCCCAATCCCCCCATCGACCCGGCCCGCTTGATCCGCCTGATCCAGTCCCGACGCGAATACAAACTCGCCGGCCCGGACCGCCTGCGCATCGAGCGTGGCGGCGCCGACCTCGAGCAGCGGCTGGCGGTGATCAGTGAGTTCCTGCGTGAGATCGCTTAGCCGTTGTCGCGAGCCTCGTCCGCAGAGTCGCTGCCCAGATCCACGCCCAGCTCCTCGGCCACCTCCAGCCAATAGGGTTCAGCAGCACAGGAGCAGCAATCGCACCACACGGCGATGCCCGCGTGCATGCTGATGCGCTCGTGCTTGGCCGGCGCGGCCTCCTGCCTGGCCGATTCTGGACGGTCGACGACGGGTTTCGTGTTCACGGCCTCAGACCTCGCGGATCACCACTTCAGTATAGACCGGCACGCGATCGAACAGCTCGATGACATCGGCATTGCGCATGCGGATGCAGCCGTGCGAGCGCGGCGCCTGCTCGAAACGCTCGTCCGGGCTGCCGTGGATGTAGATGTAGCGGCGCATGGTGTCGCAGCTCCCCAAGCGGTTGAAGCCGACCTCCGTGCCGGAGAGCCAGAGGATGCGGCTTAGGATCCAGTCGCGGTCAGGGTCGGCCGCGCCCATCGCCGGGGTATAGATCTCGCCGGTCGGCCGCCGGGCGCGGAAAACGGTCCCCGCCGGCAGACCCGCACCGATCTTGGCACGGATGATATGGCGGCCGCGCGGGGTACAGAAGCTGCCGGCCTGCTCACCCGGGCCGTTGGCGGCGGTGGACACCGGCCAAGTCTTGCGCCGCCGACCCGTGTCATCGAACAGGGTGAGGGTCTGTTGCGCCAGGTTGATCTCGATCTTCATTGCGCGGTTCTTTCTCCCCGCGTCGCCGCTCGGCGAAGAAGTCGCGCAACAGCGCAGCGCATTCCTCCGCCAACACCCCCCCGACGACCTCGGCATGGTGGTTCAAGCGCGGCTCGGCGTAGAGGTCGAGCACGCTGCCTGCACAGCCGGTCTTGGGGTCCTGCGCGCCATAGACCACCCGCGCGATGCGGGCGTGGAAGATGGCGCCGCTGCACATCGCACAGGGCTCGAGCGTCACATACAGGCTGCAGCCGGGCAGGCGGTAGTTGCCCAACCGGCGGGCCGCCGCACGCAGGGCCACGATCTCGGCATGTGCGCTCGGGTCGTGGGCGCGGATGGGCTGGTTCCAGCCGGCGCCGATGACCTCGCCATCGCGCACGACCACCGCACCGACCGGCACTTCGCCCGCAGCGCGTGCAAGCCGTGCCTGCTCGAGCGCGAGCCGCATGTAGGATTCATCCTCACGCCTCACCCCGCACCCCCGAGCAACAGGGCGGCCAGATCGAGGTCGTCCGGGTAGGTGACCTTGAGGTTGCGGCGGCTGCCCTCCACCAGGCAGGGGCTGAGCCCCATCGCCTCCACCGCGCCCGCCTCGTCGGTCACGCCATCCCCCACACGGCTGAGCGCCTCGAGCAGCAGCCCATAGCGGAACATCTGCGGGGTCTGCGCCGCCCACAGTCCGGCGCGCTCCACCGTCGCCGCCACCCGCCGCGCGGCGCTTGCGCGCTTGAGGGTATCGGCCACGGGCACTGCCAAAAGCCCCCCCACCGGGTCGTCGGCTAGCTGCGCAAGCAACCGGTCAAGCAGGCTCGGCGTGAGGCAGGGACGGGCAGCGTCGTGCACCAAGACCCAGTCCCCCTCGGCCACGGCAGCGCGCATGGCCGTCAAGCCGTTGCGCACACTCTCGGCCCGCGTCGCCCCACCGCAGCGCAGCACCCTGAGCTTGCGGAAGTCATCCCAGGCAAACCGCGCCCACCAGTCATCGTCCTTTGCGAGCACCACATAAGTACCGGCAATGGCGGCATGCTGCTCGAACACGCGCAGGGCGTACCACAACAAAGGGCGACCGTGCACGCTCAGATATTGCTTGGGGCACTCAGCCCCCATGCGCGCGCCCATACCGGCGGCGGGCAGAAGGGCGAAATGACGGGACGGCGGGGGATGGGACACGGATTGTAAACTGCAGGATTTGCCCTACATTTTAGAGTGAAAGTCGCGCTGCAGCGCTTGCAGCAGCAGGCTTGCGCTGGGGCTTGGGGCGAGGCGACGAACCTTCAGGACAGGAAGTGGCAACGCCTTGCCCGTTGAATCGACTTAAGGCAAGCGAGGGAAGACGTCATGACACTGACCATCCGACCGGCCGCCGTGGCCGGGATGTTCTATCCGGGCGAGCGCGCGCAACTCGCGCGCGCGGTGCTCGAGCTCATCGCTGCGGCCCATCCCAGAGCGCTCAAGCCCAAGGCCCTGATCGTGCCGCATGCCGGCTACGTCTACTCCGGGCCGGTGGCGGCCACCGCCTATGCCTTGCTCAAGGATCGACGCGGCGAGATTCAGCGCGTGGTCCTGCTCGGGCCCACGCATCGCGTCTGGGTGCCGGGGCTGGCGTTACCCGCGGTGGACGCCTTCGAAACACCGCTCGGACGGGTGCCCTTGGACGAAGCGGCCATGGCCGAATTGTTGAAGCTACCGCAGGTGGAGGTCAACGAGGCGGCCCATGCCTGGGAGCACTCGCTCGAGGTGCATCTACCTTTCCTGCAGTCGGTATTGGACGAATTCAGCCTAATACCGCTCGCCGTGGGCGGGGCGTCGGCCGAAGCGGTGGCCGAGGTCCTGGAGCGGGTGTGGGGTGGCGACGAGACCCTGATCGTGGTGAGTTCCGACCTGTCGCACTACCTGCCCTATGAGGAAGCGCGCAGGATCGATGCCAGCACCGCCCGCGCCATTCTAGACCTGCGCACGGATTTGGTCGGCGAGCAGGCCTGCGGCGCACATCCTGTCAATGGACTGCTGCTCGCCGCACGCCGGCATCGCCTCACGCCCCACCTGCTCGATCTACGCAACTCCGGCGACACGGCCGGCGACAAGAGCCGGGTCGTGGGCTACGGCGCCTTCGCCCTGACCGAGGCAGACGATGACCAACCCCTCCACTGAAGAACGTCGCCAGGTACTCACACGGCTGGCGCGCGCCAGCATCGCCCGCGCCCTAGGCGAGCCGGTGGACAGCCCACCCCGCCCTGGCTGGCTCGCCGCCCCCGGCGCCGTATTCGTCACCCTGACCCGCGGCGGTGCGCTGCGCGGCTGCATCGGCTCGCTTCAGGCACGCCGCAGCCTGGCCGAAGACGTCGAGGAAAATGCACGGCTCGCCGCCTTCGCCGATCCGCGCTTCCCGCCGCTCACCCGGGCGGAACTGGCCGACACCCACATCGAGGTCTCCGTCCTGTCGCCGGCCGAACCCCTCGCCTTCAACGACGAGGCCGACGCCCTCAAACAGCTGCGCCCGGGGGTGGATGGCGTGATCCTGGAATACGGTCGGCATCGCGCCACCTTCCTACCCCAGGTCTGGCGGCAACTCTCCGACCCGCGCGATTTCCTCGCCCAGCTCAAACGCAAGGCTGGTCTGCCGGCCGATTTCTGGCACCCCGACATCCGCCTCTACCGCTACACGGTAGAGAAATACGAGGAGGCCGCCAATGTGCACACCTGAGACCAGCCACCCGGCACGCTGGTGGCACCGCCTTCCAGATGGCCGCATCCAGTGCGACCTGTGCCCGCGTGACTGCCGCCTGCACGAGGGCCAGCGGGGTTTGTGCTTCGTGCGCAAGATGGAGGGCGGCCGCATGGTTCTCACCACCTACGGCCGCAGCTCTGGCTTCTGCGTGGATCCCATCGAAAAGAAGCCGCTCAACCACTTCTATCCCGGCACCTCGGTCTTCTCCTTCGGGACCGCCGGCTGCAACCTGGCCTGCAAGTTCTGTCAGAACTGGGACATCTCCAAGAGTCGCGAGATGGATACCCTGATGGACGCCGCCAGCCCCGCCGAGATCGCCCGCACCGCGCACAAACTGGGCTGTACGAGCGTGGCCTATACCTACAATGACCCCGTCATCTTCGCCGAATACGCCATCGACACCGCGGTCGAATGCCGCAAGCTGGGGCTCAAGAACGTGGCCGTCACCGCAGGTTACATCCACAAGGCGCCGGCGCGCGAGTTCTTCGCCGTGATGGACGCAGCCAACGTGGACTTGAAAGGCTTTACCGACGCCTTCTATGTGAAATACTGCGGCGGGCATCTCGAGCCGGTGCTCGACACCCTGCAGTATCTGGTGCACGAGACCTCGGTTTGGGTGGAGATCACCACCCTGCTCATCCCCACCCTCAACGACTCGGACGCCGAGATCCGGCAATTGTCGCAGTGGGTGCTCAAGGCCCTCGGGCCGGACGTGCCCTTGCACTTCACCGCTTTCCATCCGGACTGGAAGCTCAAGGATTTGCCGCCCACGCCAGCCGCGACCCTCACGCGTGCCCGCCGTATCGCCCGCGAGGTAGGTCTGCATTACGTCTATACGGGCAACGTGCATGACCCCGAGGGCGGTACCACCTATTGCCCCGGTTGCGGTACGGCCCTGATCGAGCGGGACTGGTACGAGATCCCCAGCTACCGCCTCACGGCGGATGGACATTGCCCGCAGTGCGGCAGCCGCATCGCCGGGCGCTTTCAGGCCTTCAAGGCGGCCTTCGGCGCCCGGCGCATCCCCGTGGCCATACACCGGCTGTGATCAGCGTGCCGCGGTCGCAACGGCAATGCGCTGCTCCAGGCGCAATTGCAGGCGCTCCTGGGGCAGTCGCCCCTTGGCCACCAGTCGGCTGATTTGGTCAGACGGCTGAAAGGGTGAGACGGCGGGCACGGCCGAGGGCTCCGGCGGTGTGGCCGTGGGACGTTCGGGCAGGGCGTTGAGGCTGGTCAACAAAATCAGGGCGAGTACGGTGCTGTTCATGGCGAATCCTCCTGGGCTGACCGCGCACCCTGCGCGGTGACACTGCAGAGGCTAGCCCCCTGCACCGTAATTGGTGAGCAACCCGGTCGAAACCCGGTGGGCCAACCAGGCTGTCCGCCCACCCCAACCCGGTTGGTGTCGCAGCCCTCAAGGGCCGCCTAGGCTTGCAACGTAGGTCGTCGCATCGAGAGAGGAGGCCGCATGTCGTATCTAACCCAAAAATGGACCGAATACAGCCGTCAGCCCAACCCGCCGCGACGCTTCAGCGGTCAGCGCGAGTTCGAGGCGGACTGGGTGGGGCGGCTGCGCCGCCGCTACGGGTTGTCGCAGGAGGGACTGGCCGCGCTCGCCTGCGTCTCGGTGACCACGGTGCAGAACTGGGAAAACCCCTTGAGCCGCAAGAACATCGCCCCGCACAACCAGGAGCGGCTGCGCGACATCGAGCGCGAGCTTTGGATCAAGACGCATGTGACCCTGCTCGAGCCCTGCCCGCCGCACATCCGGGCGCTCTACGACCTGCTCAAGGCGAACAAGGACGCCAGCGCGCAAGGGCTGGCGGAGTACCTCCTCACCCTACTGCCTGCGGACGATCCGGAGCGCGCTCGTGTGCTGCACTGGGCCGCGCTGGCCTATAGCATCAGCGACCCCGCCTCGCCCAAGGCCAGGACCTACGAGGAGGCCGCGCTCGAGGCCCTGGGCAACGCCGACAACCGGCTGGCCGCCGCCATCG
Source organism: uncultured Burkholderiales bacterium (assembly GCA_937925755.1). Taxonomy (GTDB): domain Bacteria; phylum Pseudomonadota; class Gammaproteobacteria; order Burkholderiales; family Thiobacillaceae; genus JANWZL01. Next base: position 2,907 of record CALAMX010000050.1, on the reverse strand, counting down.
AGAACGAGATCCTCGGCAGCCACTTCGAAGATCTGCTCGCCATGGCAGCGGGTCCAGAACGCCAGGAGAAAGGGCGCTGGATCATGGCCGCCTGCGAACGCCTATTCGACCGCGACCAACAGCCGGCCTATCTTTGGAACGCCCTGGAGGTCGCCTGCCGTGCCCCGCTCGACGCTGCCGACCGCTATCGTCTGGTCGGCCGTCTCAACGAGACCCTGGGCGAGGCCCGGGTGCGCAGCCGCATCCTGCGCGAGGACAGCTACACCGCCGCGCGCGAGATCTGGGCCACCGATGGCCAGGTGAACTGATGCGCGAGGGGAGCCTGCACATGAAAGCCCGTCTGACCCGCCTATCCAGTACCTGGTTGAGCGTCCTCATCCTGCTGACTGCCGCCCCGGTCTGGGCTACCCAGCCGCCCACCGCCCCGGGTGTGGCGTCCGTGCCCAACGACGGCGCCCGTGCACCGGTCGTGGTCACGCGCCTGGCCTGGGATCGCGTGGGCGCACCGCTACACAGCCTCAGCTGACCAGCGCCGACCCGGCATGCCTCCTCCTCCGGAGGGCGGGCCGGCCGGTGCGGTGGCAGCGCGGACTGCGGCGCGCGACAATGCGGCATGACTGTCATTGTGCGCCGTCGCGCCGTCGAGTTCGCGGTCCTGTTCGTCCTGCTGCCGCTCCTGCTCGCCTGGCAGGGCGAGGTCATGCGCCGCTGGATCATCCCGCAGCTTGTGGCCTTCACGGCGCTGTGTCTCTGGCTGCTGCTGCGCGACCCAAGCTTCGACCGTAGCCGGCTCACCGCCTGGCCCCGTACCTGGCGCCCCTGTCTGGCGCGCATCAGCACGCTGCTCCTTTTCGGTGGTGCGGCCGTAATGGCCCTCGCCTACGCTCTGCCAGGCGTCGAGCCCTTTGGGCTCCCGCGCGAGCGGCCCAGCCTGTGGCTCGCCGTGCTATTGCTCTACCCCCTGCTCTCGGCGCTGCCACAGGAACTCATCTTTCGCGTCTTTTTCTTCCACCGTTATCGGGCCCTGTTCCCCAGCCCGTGGCAGCTCGTCCTGGCAAGCGCCACCGTCTTCGCCCTCGCCCACCTCGTCCTCGGCAACGGCATTGCACCTGTGCTCTCGCTCATGGGTGGCCTGCTGTTCGCCTACACCTATACCAAGACCGGCTCCTTGGCGCTGGTAACCCTCGAACATGGCCTATGGGGCAACTGGCTCTTCACCCTGGGGCTGGGTGCCTACTTCTACGGTGGTCATGTCTGAGACGCCCGCATAGACTTGAAACCCCTGCTCGTGGTACCAATCTGGAAAATTATTTGCCTGCGATACTTCACGGAGAACACCATGAGCAGCAAACATGCCCGCCTCTTGATCCTCGGCTCCGGCCCCGCCGGCTACACCGCCGCCGTCTATGCCGCGCGCGCCAACCTGAAACCGGTGTTGATCACTGGGCTCGCCCAGGGCGGTCAACTCATGACCACCACTGACGTGGACAACTGGCCGGCGGACGCCAACGGGGTGCAGGGGCCGGAGCTCATGCAGCGCTTCGAGGCCCACGCTCGGCGTTTTGGCACCGAGATCATCTTCGACCAGATCCACACCGCCAAACTCACCGAGCGTCCCTTCACCTTGATCGGCGATGCGGGCACTTATACCTGTGACGCGCTGATCATTGCCACCGGCGCCTCGGCCCAATACCTGGGGCTGCCGAGCGAGCAGAAGTACATGGGCCGCGGTGTATCCGGCTGCGCCACCTGCGACGGCTTTTTCTACAAAGGCCAAGAGGTAGCGGTCATCGGCGGCGGCAACACCGCCGTGGAGGAGGCGATCTATCTGTCCAACATCGCCAGCAAGGTCACGCTGGTGCACCGGCGCGACACCTTCCGCGCCGAGGCCATCATGGTGGATCACCTGATGGAGATCGTGAAGACTGGCAAGATCGTCCTGGAGCTCGACAGCGTGCTCGATGAGGTCCTGGGCGACACAAGCGGCGTGACCGGCATGCGCATCAAGAACGTCAAGACCGGTGAGACCAAGGAGATCGCCCTCTCCGGCATCTTCATCGCCATCGGCCACAAGCCCAACACGGCGATCTTCGAAGGCCAGTTGGAGCTGGAGAACGGCTACATCGTCACCCGCGCCGGCCGCCACGGCAATGCCACCGCCACGAGTATCCCCGGCGTGTTCGCCGCCGGTGACGTGCAGGACATGATCTACAAACAGGCGGTGACCAGCGCCGCCTCGGGCTGCCAGGCGGCCCTGGATGCCGAGAAATATCTTCAGAGTCTGAAGTAATCGTCCGGCGTAAGCGGTTGACCCTGAAACGGTGTCACGAACCATGTCGGCCACCCGACGCGGCCGCTCAATGGCGGCCCGGGGCGCTGCGGACGACCCCGGCGGTTGCCCCGAAGAGGAGGCCCGCCTGTTCCGCCAGGCGGTGGCCGACGTGCGGCCGCTCTCGCCCCATGGCCGCTACCTGCACGACACTCCACCGCCGCCGCCCATCCCGCTGTCGCGTCTGCGCGACGAGCGGGCGGTGATCCTGGAGTCGCTGACCGACCCCATCCGCTGGGACGAGGCGGTGGAGACCGGTGAGGAGCTCTCTTATGTGCGGCCTGGGCTGTCGCGCCAGATCCTGCGGCGGTTACGCAGCCAATGGGTGGCGCAGGCCGAGCTGGACTTGCACGGCCTCAACCGCCTAGAGGCCAAGCACGAACTCGCCGACTTCCTGCACGAGTGCCGTCGGCGGGGCCTGCGCTGCGTGCGCATCGTCCATGGCAAGGGCCTGGGCTCGAAAAACCGCGAGCCCGTGCTCAAGCTGCACGTGCGGCACTGGCTCACCCAGCGCGACGAGGTGTTGGCCTATGTCCAGGCGCGTCCGGCCGAAGGGGGCAGCGGTGCGGTGATGGTGC
>CALAMX010000049.1 GCA_937925755.1 uncultured Burkholderiales bacterium | reverse complement strand
AAGGCCGCGCACGTCACCCTCGTGGATGTGCGTCCGTTCGGCAACTTTGGCCGGCTGACCATGATGGGCAACGAGGCCGAAGCCGAAGAGGCCCAGCGCGCCGCTGTGCGCGCCATCAACCTGCTCAACCGGCGCGCGCGCACCACTTGAGCAACCAGTCTGCCGTGTGCAGACGACGGCCGTGGCGTCTATCATACTCCTTGCGGATGGGCGCCTGTCGGACGCGAGGCGGATCGACTGCGCCGGTGGGAAGAGTAGTCCTTTTTTCCATTCTCTAGGCCAATTCAGCGCATCGAGATCGTGAGAAACTGTCCTCGCTCTCCAGCCGGCTCGCTACGATCGCTCAAGTCCGACAGGCTCCTAGATAGCGGAGTCTTCGAGACTGCCCCCGCGCCGAAGAGCAGATCGGCCGCGTTTGGCGATTTCCCTGTGACTTAAGATGGAGGATGGAGCTAAGACCTACCGCGAGCAAGACACTGTTCGTGAGGGTGCTGTGTCTGAACATGGCACCATCGAATATCTCTATGGCCGGCAGGCGAGCGTCTATCATGGTGGCATCGACGCCTGGAAGGCGGCTGGACTGGCACTGTCCACGCGGCCGCCGCAGCCGACGCCGGTGAGCCTCCAGCGCACGGTCAACCCGCAGGCTGCGGCCAGCACCGATGATGTGCTGGCGTCGCGCAAGCGGCCTGATGTGCAGATCATCGATGTACGCACCTGAGCCGAATTCATGGGCGAGGCGGTGCCAGGTGTCGTACGTCGCCCGCGTCGATGCAAGCACAGGCAATACGGACCCGACTTGTGAACCCCACGTCCACCGACGCTAAGACGCGCGTCTTGTCAGCAAACCCCGAAACGGTCGACCAGGCCGCCGCCATCCTGCGCGCCGGTGGCGTGGTGGCATTCCCCACCGAGACCGTCTACGGCCTTGGGGCGGATGCGCGCAACGAGGCCGCCGTGCGTCGGGTCTTCGCCATCAAGGGGAGGCCGGCCGACCATCCGTTGATCGTCCACCTGGCAGCGGCCGATGGGTTGGAGGACTGGGCCCGCAGCGTCCCGGAAGATGCTTGGCGACTTGCCCGCGCCTTTTGGCCGGGGCCTCTCACCCTGGTGCTGCCGCGGGCAGCGGGGGTGCTCGATGCGGTCACGGGGGGGCAGGATAGCGTGGCCCTGCGCGTGCCTGACCATCCGCTCGCACTGGCCCTGATCCGCGCCGCCGGCGCCCTGGTCGCGCCTTCGGCCAACCGCTTCGGGCGCGTCTCACCGACGACCGCCGAGCACGTGCGCACCGAACTGGGCGACTCGGTCGATATGATCCTCGACGGCGGCCCCTGCCGCGTAGGGGTGGAGTCCACCATCGTCAGCCTGCTCGGGGGAAGACCGAGGTTGCTGCGGCCCGGCCTGATCACCGCCGGCGAGGTGGAGGCGATACTTGGTCGGCCGCTGGAATCCGGCGGTGCTGGCCCGCGTGCGCCCGGTACGCTGCCGTCGCACTACGCCCCGGCCACACCGCTCGAACTCCTGCCCGCGGCGTCCTTGGTGGCGCGGGCCGTCGACCTCGTCGCATCCGGGCGGCGCGTGGTCGCCATGAGCATCGGCAGGCTTAAGCTGCCGCCCCAGGTGGCGGTCGAGCCTATGCCCAGCACGGCGAAGGCCTATGCCCATGCCCTCTATGCCCGGTTGCGGGCGCTCGATGCGGCGGGCTTCGACGTGCTGCTCGTCGAGCTGCCACCCGCAGGCCCGGCCTGGGCTGCTGTGCGCGACCGGCTCACCCGAGCGGCACGTGCATTCGCGCCGGATGCGGCCGAGAGCGGGACTTAAAGCCGGTGGACATCCGCGAGTTCGACTATTTCCTGCCAGAGGCGCTGATCGCGCGCCATCCCCTGCCTGAGCGCAGCGCCAGTCGGCTGCTGCACGTCGATGCGGCGGCGGGGACCTGGCGCGACCTCGTGTTTGCCGATCTGCCGCAGCTCATGCGGCCGGGGGATCTCATGGTGTTCAACGACAGCCGGGTGATCAAGGCGCGGCTTAAAGGCGAGAAGGCGAGCGGCGGCAAGGTCGAGGTCCTCGTCGAGCGGGTGACGGGCGAACACGAGGCATTGGTGCAGATTCGTGCCAGTCACAAGCCGAAGCCGGGTAGCCGGCTGCGTTTGGCCGAGGCCATCGAGGCCGAGGTGCTCGGGCGCGAGGGGGAATTCTTCCGCCTGCGCTTCGACCCGGCGCACACGGTGTTGGAGTGGCTGGAACGCCATGGCGAGGTGCCGCTGCCGCCCTACATCGACCGGCCGGCCGAGGCTGCGGACGCCGAGCGCTACCAGACCGTCTATGCCCGCGTGCCCGGCTCGGTGGCCGCCCCCACCGCAGGTCTGCACTTCGACGCGACGCTGCTTAAGCGCTTGCGCGCGCAGGGCGTGGCGATGGCACGCGTCACCCTACACGTCGGGGCCGGCACCTTCCAGCCGGTACGGGTGCAGGACGTGCGGGCGCACCGCATGCACAGCGAGTGGTACGCGGTGCCGGCCGAGACTGTCGCAGCCATCGAGGCGGCACGAGCGCGCGGTGGCCGCATCCTGGCGGTGGGCACCACCAGTTTGCGTACCCTGGAATCGGCAACGACAGCCGACGGCCGCGTGCAAGCGGGCAGCGGCGAGACCACCCTGTTCATCACCCCCGGCTACCGCTTCCGTGTAGTGGACCGACTCATCACGAATTTCCACCTGCCGCGCTCGACCCTGCTCATGCTGGTTTATGCCTTCGGCGGTGTGGCGCTCATGCGCCGGGCCTACGCGCACGCGGTGGACAGCCGCTACCGCTTCTTCAGCTATGGCGACGCCATGCTCATCGAGCGCGCCATCGCCTGAACGGGACTGACCGCACGCATTCGTTCTGCTATCGTGCGCGGGGCACAAGAAAGTCACGGCAAACATGCGCATCTTTTCCCCTCTCTACCGGCGCGTCATGCAGTGGTCGCGCCACCCGCGTGCGCCCTGGTTTCTCGGCGGGCTGTCCTTCGCCGAGTCGTCCTTCTTCCCCGTCCCGCCCGACGTGATGCTGGCACCCATGGCGCTGGCACGGCCGGAGCGGGCCTGGCGCTTGGCGTTCATCACCACGCTGGCCTCGGTGGCGGGTGGACTGGCGGGCTATGCCATCGGCCACTTCGCCTTCGAGTGGGTCGCCCCCTGGCTCGAGGCGCGCCCGCGCTATTGGCAGGCCTATCAGCAGGCAGTGGCCTGGTTCGGGCGCTACGGCTTCTGGGCGGTCTTGGTCGCCGGTTTCTCGCCCATTCCCTACAAGGTCTTCACCATCGCCGCTGGAGTGCTCTCGATGGCCCTGGCACCCTTCGCCCTGGCCTCGCTCGTCGGTCGCGGCGCCCGTTTCTATCTGGTGGCGGCGCTCATGCGGCTGGGCGGGGCGCGCATGGAGGCGCTACTACACCGCTATGTGGACGCCCTCGGCTGGGTGGTGGTGGCATTGGCCGTGTTGGCCCTGATCCTCACGCGATGAGTCGGCCAGCGCCCGCGCCCTTGGACCTACTGACCGCCAGTGCGGTGGCGGCGGCCGTGGTCGCCCTTGTCGTCCCGCCCGTGGCGCAATGGCCGGAATATCACGACTTCGCCGACCGGCGGGCCTGGCTGGGTGTAGCCAACTTCAACGACGTGGCGTCCAACTTGCCCTTCAGCTTGATCGGGCTGGCAGGTCTGACCGCGCTCGCATGCGGGCGTGTTGGGCGTCTCCAAGACGCGCGCGAGCGCTGGCCCTGGGTCGTCTTCTTCCTCGGACTCACGTTCCTCGGCCCAGCCTCGGCGTATTATCATCTCGCCCCCGACAACACAAGACTCATGCTCGACCGGCTGGCGATGGCGGTGACCTTCATGGGTTGGTTGGCCATACACCTGGCGGAACGCTTGGGCGTGCGCCTGAGCTTGCGCCTGTTGCCCGTCCTGCTCGGCCTGGGCGTCGGCAGCGTGTTTTACTGGTATGCCACGGAAATGGCTGGCCATGGCGACCTGCGTGCCTGGGGCTATGTGCAGTTCTGGCCGGTGGTGTTGGTGTCCTGGCTGCTCGCGCGCACGCCGGCCCGCTACACGGCAACGGCGGCGGCCGTCGGCGTCTATGCCTGCTACGCCCTGGCGCTTGCGGCGGAGTGGCTGGACCGCCCGATCTTTGTAGCCACCGAACGGATCTCCGGGCACACCCTCAAGCACCTGATCGCCGCCGCGGGCTGCGCCTGGGCCCTGGCCTGGCTCATGACACGGCGGCCATTGCCGGGAGGGCGCGGGGTACATCCCGCCGACCAGGGGTGACGCCGACCATGCGCGGACTGTTCATCACTGGCGCCGACACGGGGGTGGGCAAGACCCATGTCGGCACTGCCCTGGCGACGGCACTGCTGGCCCAGGGAGTGCGCGTGCGGGCGCGCAAGCCGGTGGAGTCTGGTTGTACCCGAGTGAACGGCGAACTGCGGCCCCACGATGCCCTTGCCTATGCCACCGTGACCGGTGAGCCGCTCGAAGCCGTCTGCCGCGTTCGCCTGATGGCCGCGCTCTCGCCCGAGCGGGCGGCCCGCCTGGAAGGCGTCGGCTATCGCCTCACCGATCTGGTCGCGCACTGCCACGCCGGTGTCGGCGCCGAGGACTTTCTCCTCGTGGAAGGCGCGGGTGGATTTCTCTCGCCGATCGCCCGGGACGGCCTCAATGCCGACCTCGCCCTGGCCTTGCGACTGCCGGTACTGCTGGTGGCTGCGGACCGTCTGGGGGCGATCCACCAGGTGCTGGCCAGCGCCGAGGCGATCGAGCGGCGTGAACTCAGACTGACTGGGGTGGTGTTGAGCGAGGTCCTTCCCCAGAACGAACCGCTCCTGGATAATGCCACTGACCTGAAACGCTGGGTCAAGGTCCGTGTGTTGCGCCTACCGCACGGCGCCGAGGGACCGGTGGCCGCGCGCTTGCTGCTACCCCTGCTCACCGGCTAGCCGCGGTCGGTCTTGACCGCGGCCAGGATCCCTTCGAGCAGACGCACCGGGTCGGGCGGGCAGCCCGGGATCTCGACATCGACCGGGATGACGTTGGCCACCCGGCCGCAGGAGGCGTAGCTCTCGCCAAAGATGCCGCCGGTGCAGGCGCAGTCGCCCATGGCCACCACCCATTTCGGTTCCGGCGTGGCCTCGTAAGTGCGTTTGAGCGCCGTCTCAAGGTGGCGCGACACCGGCCCGGTGACCAGCAGCACGTCGGCATGCCGCGGGCTGGCGGCGAATTTGCCGCCGAGGCCTTCGATGTTGTAGTGCGGGCCGTTCAGGGCGTGGATCTCCAGCTCACAACCGTTGCAGGAGCCGGCATCGACGTGGCGGATGGTCAAGGCGCGACCGAACACCTTGAGGATCTCCGCCTGCAACGCCTGTTCACGCACGCGCAGACGATCGTTTGCCGCGGGCGGCGGTTCGGAGACGATGCCGGTCTTGAGGATCTTCTGCAGGATGAGGTGGGTGGCCATGGCAGGGGTCAGGAACGGTTATCAGGTCCCAGGCCGTCTCACGAGCGCAGCGGCTCGCGCGGCCCAATCGACGTCACTGGCGTCCAGGTCATCCTAAAAACCGCAGTTGAACGGGCCCGAAGGGTGGTTCAAGCGGGTGTCTGGCGCGAAGCGACGACGCCGCAGGGCGACCGCGACGGGCGAAGCAGGGGCCCCTTCTGGGGATGCGACCCCGTCGCGGGATGCTGGCGCCCCCCGCGGTCGCCGGCATCCCCTGCGCTGGCCGATACCCGCTTGCGCGGGGCCCCTCGGCCGACGCTGCGGGGCGCCCTCCCTGCAAGGGGGTGCGAAAACGAGCCTGGTAAACTAATCCTACAACCAGGCTCGTTTCGTCGCAGACAAAACGAGCCCGGTAAACTGATCCAACAACCGGGCTCGTTTCGTCGCAGACACAAAGTCAGACGCCCGCTTGGGCCGGACCAGCCCGCAGGGCGCAGGACAGCACGCAGTGCGGGTCCCGAGCGCAGCGAGGGATGGGCCGAAGGCCCACAAATGGGGTTGTTGCGGGCTCACCCTGCGGGTGAGTCGTATCGAGGCCACATCCTTCAATGGATTCATGACGTTGCAACACAGCGGTCAACTGCGGTTTTAGGTTTAACTATCGGCCCTGCCATGCAAAACTTCACCTCCGATCGCCCCGCACACCCCACATTCTGGGAGGCCTTTCGCTATTGGCTAAAGCTGGGTTTCATCAGTTTTGGCGGGCCGGCCGGCCAGATCGCGATGATGCACCAGGAGCTGGTGGAGAAGCGCCGCTGGATCTCAGAGCGCCGTTTCCTGCACGCCCTCAATTACTGCATGCTGTTGCCCGGCCCCGAGGCCCAGCAGTTGGCCATCTACATCGGCTGGCTACTGCACCGCAGCCTGGGCGGCATCGTCGCCGGGACGCTGTTCGTCCTGCCCTCGTTCCTCATCCTGGCAGCCTTGACTTGGGTCTACCTGGCCTTCGGCGACGTCACCTTCGTGCAGGGGGTGTTCAACGGCATCAAGCCGGCCGTGGTGGCCATCGTCGTATTCGCCGCCTGGCGCATCGGTACCCGGGCGCTCAAGAACCGTGTCCTGTGGGCGCTGGCCGCCACCGCCTTCCTTGCCATCTTCGCCTTCGACGTGCCCTTCCCCTACATCGTCCTGGGCGCCGGCCTGCTCGGCTACGTGGGCGGTCGCCTGTTACCCGAGAAGTTCCAGGTGGGCGGCGGCCATGGTGCTGCAGACAAGGACTACGGCCCGGCCCTGATCGACGATGACACCCCGCGTCCGCCGCATACCCGTTTCCGCCCGGCTCGCCTGGCAGCCCTGCTGGTCCTGTTCCTGGCGGTGTGGGCGGCGGCCATGGCCGCGCTCACCGACCCGGTGCTGCGCGACATGGGCGCCTTCTTCACCAAGGCGGCCCTGGTCACCTTCGGTGGCGCCTATGCAGTGCTGCCTTATGTCTACCAGGGCGGTGTGGAGACCTACGGCTGGTTGACCGGCCCGCAGATGATCGACGGTCTGGCCCTGGGCGAGACGACGCCGGGGCCGCTGATCATGGTCGTGGCCTTCGTCGGTTTCGTCGGCGCCTGGAGCAAGGCGATCTTCGGGCCGGATCTACTCGTGCTGGCCGGTCTCGCCGGTGCCGGGGTGGCGACCTTCTTCACCTTCCTACCTTCCTTTCTGTTCATCCTCGCCGGGGCCCCGCTGGTCGAGTCGACGCATGGCGACCTCAAGTTCACCGCGCCGCTGACCGGCATCACGGCCGCCGTGGTGGGGGTGATCCTCAACCTTGCACTGTTCTTCGGCTGGCACGTGTTGTGGCCAGAGGCCAGCGCGGCAGATCCCTTCACGGGCCGCTTCGAGTGGGTCTATGCCCTGATTTCGGTGGCCGCTTTTCTTGCCCTGTGAAATACAAACAGGACATCCTGCGGGTGATCGGTGCCTGTGCCGTCATCGGTCTCGTCCACACCTACCTGGCATGACACGGCTGCCCTGACCCGGCATCGATCACGCGCTCCTCGGGGAGGCAACCCGAAGGTCGGGAATTTGTTCATGAGGTGGCCTGTCTACGTCTCATTGACGCACGAGTGTGCCGTCGGGCCACCCCCCCTTGAGTGAGATCATGATCATGCCCCGCCTATTGCAACGCCTGCTCCTGACCCTGGGCCTGGGCTTGATGGTCAGCGCCTGTGCCCGTGAAAATCCGGCCGCCGCCAAGGTCGTCAGCCTCGATGCCGGCCAGCAGCGCGAAACCATCGTCTTGGGCATGGGCTGCTTCTGGGGGGCGGAGAAGCGCATGTCGGCGTTGCCAGGCGTGATCGATGTCGAGGTCGGCTATGCCAACGGCGAAGTCGAGGGCAGCTACGAGGCCGTCCTCGCCCAGGAACGGGCGCTGCGCGCCGGCCGAAGCCAAAAGCGCAATCACGCGGAGGTGGTGAAGGTGACCTTCGATCCCAGCCGCACCACCCTGGAGGCGGTGCTGATCGGCTTCTGGGAGAACCACGACCCGACCCAGGGCGACCGCCAGGGCAATGACATCGGCAGCAACTACCGCAGCGCCATCTACTACCTCGACGAGGCGCAGGCGGCGGTGGCGCGCGCCACCCGCGATGTCTATCAAGAGGCCCTGAGACGGGCCGGCCATGGGCCCATCACCACCGAGATCGCCCCGCTCGAGGTGTATCACCGCGCCGAGGATCATCACCAGGACTATCTGAAGAAGAACCCTTACGGCTATTGCGGTCTGGGCGGCACCGGAGTGAAGTACCCCGGCTCGATGACCCCCGCCGTCACCTTACAGCCGAGGCTGGACGGTAAGGCCCTGGCCTACGACCGGCAGCTAGTGGTCTTCGAGGCGGAGGACTGTGCCTATTGCAAGCGGTTCAAGGCCGAGGTTCTAGACCACTGGAAGTCCCCGGTGCCAGTGGTGCGCACCCTGAACCCCAACCCCCCCACCGGCTGGCAACTGGAGAAGGCCCTGTTCGCCACACCCACCATCGTGCTGTTCGAGCAGGGCCGCGAGGTCTCCCGCTACACTGGCTACGATGGTGATAGGACCCGCTTCTGGCAGTGGTTGGGCTTTCGGCTGCTCACCCCCGAGCAGCGTCGCATCGCCTTCGAGCAGGGGACCGAGCGGCCGTTCACCGGCTCCCACCTGGACGAGAAGCGCCCTGGCACCTTCGTCGACCCCATCACCGGCGCGCCGCTGTTCCGCAGCGACACGAAATTCGACAGCGGTACCGGTTGGCCCAGCTTCTTCAATCCCGTGCCCGGTGCGCTCACCTACCACGAGGACTTGAGTCACGGCATGCGCCGCATCGAGGTGAGGAGTGCCAGCTCCGGCATCCACCTCGGTCATGTCTTCGACGACGGCCCGCCGCCCACCGGCAAGCGCTATTGCATCAACGGCAACGTGCTGAAGTTCGTGCCCGATCCAGGGAAATGAAGAAAGGATAGCGGCACTGCTGCCCGGGCCTGGCACCGTATCAGAGCGCCAGGACCAGGACAGCGGCGAGTAGCAACGTCCCACCTGTGGCCGAGGCGAGGGTCAGGGTCCTCAGCCGGCGCCGTAGCCCCTCCACCTCCGTCTGCCAGCGGCCATTTAGCTGCTCTGTCAGTCGTTGTGCGAGCGCTGATTCCGTCTCCACATCCCAGCCCGCCGATGGCGGGGCCGCCACGGGCGCCTGCTGGGAGACGGCCGTGGGCGCCGTGACGCTCGTCACCACCTCGGCCAGATCCCCCCGCAGTTGCGCAATGCGCTGCTCGATGTCTTTGCCGAGCTGTTGCGACTGGTCTGAGAGGGCGGTCCCCAGGACCATGTCGGACTGGCGGAGGTCCTGCAACTGGTCTTGCAGCCGCTGGAGAGTTTCGTCCAGGGCCACTACCCGCGACTCGAGCCCCGCGAGCCGTTCTTCGAGGATGCGCTCCACCGTGGACTGGAGCGCCGTCTCGGGTAGGGACGGGGTGTGACCCGCAGCCTCCAGCGCGGCCTGCCGTTGCTCCAGGGCCGCGATGCGTTCGCCCACGGCGGCCTCTAGGGTTGCCTCCGCAGACGTCAGGCGCCCCACCTCATCGGCCAGGGTGTCCACCCGCCCGGCCAGTGTCTGCACGGCCTGTCCACCCGGGGTCTCGAGCACGTCCAGTTGGTCTGCCAGCGCCTGCCGCAGCTCCTCCACCAGCGCCGTCGGCCGTTCGATCTGTGCGCCGATCTCCTGCAGACGCGGGCCGATGCGTGCGTCTACTGCTTCGAGCCAGGTCTCGGGCGGCGCTGCAAGCTGTTTGGCGGCATCCTCCAGAGCGGACAGGCGCGCCGCCAGATCGCTGAGCTGCGCTGCCTGGGCCTCGGCGCCGGTTTGCATGGCCTCCGTCTGAGCCGCCGCTAGGCTGTCGAGCCGCTGCTCGATCCGCGCCAATGCGATCTGCCGCGCCTGGCGTTCCTGTTCGATGGCCGCCGACCACTCCGGTCGGATCTTCTCCAGCAACTCGCCGCGCAGCCGTTCCAAGGCCTGTCCCAGCAGGCCCTCGATCATCCCCTGGAGGGCAGCTTGATCGGGGGCTGCCACGGGCGGCGTTGGCGATGCCGGTGGCGGGGGAGGGGAGGCGGTCGCCGCTTCCACCGGTGCGGTGCCCGCACGCGGCAGGCTGGTAAGGATGCGCTCGATCGCCTCGCTGGTCGGCGGCTTGGTGATGGCACCTTCGGCACCGATGGCGCGTGCATCGCGCACAAACGCTTCGTCGTCCGTACCGCTGATGATGATGACCGGGATGTCGCGGGTGGCGGGGGCCGCCTTGATACGACGGGTCGCCTCGAAGCCGTCGAGCTCCGGCATCATGTGATCCATGAAGATCAAGTCCGGCCGATGATGTCCTAGATAGCGCAGCGCTTCCAGGCCCGACTCGGCCAGGTCCACGCCGATACCGAGCGCTTCCAGCTTCTTTTGCATGGTCAGGCGGCCCACCTTGGAGTCGTCCACGACCAAGGCCTTCATGTGCTGCATAGCCTCCTCACGCCTTCCAGGTACGACAAATATACCTTTAACGGCAGACGCTGACCCGGACCTTAGTGTCAGGAGGTACGCCGCCAGGGAGGGGAACCTGCAAAAAAGCCACCGGCGCGCACATGCCGGTGGCTTGCGCATGCATCGATGGCCGTTTACTTGTTGACCGGGGAGGCCGGGTCGAACAGGTAGGCCATGACGTCGAGGATCTGCTGCTGGCTTAAGACCCCATTGGCACCGATGCGGGGCATGCTGGTGCAGGCGAAATAGGCCTGGGCGTTGTAGATCACCTCGTAGGTGTACTTCAACATCTCGGGGCTCGCGCCGCGGATCTTGCCGTAACCGGTGAGGCTGGGAC
>CALAMX010000048.1 GCA_937925755.1 uncultured Burkholderiales bacterium | reverse complement strand
AACCGACGACACCGGTCTTACAACCTAGGCGCGAGCCCCTAGCTGCGACGATTGCCACCCGGCTGCACTCCGTCCCTGCCCGTGGCGGCTCGGGCTAGAAAAGGGCGCCTTGAGGCGCCCGGAGTTTTCACCCTGACGGTGCGCAGGCGTGCAGCCATCCCCTGGCACCGGTGCGGACCGGGTGCAACCCGGTGCAGCCGGTCACTCCACCCGCTCGCCGTGCAGGGCGATGTCGAGGCCTTCGCGTTCCTGCTCCTCGGTCACGCGCAGGCCCATGACCCTGTCCAGCCCCTTGAGGAGGATGTAGGTCGCGACGGCAGTGAAGACGATGGTGAGCAACGTGCCCTTGAGCTGGATGAGGAACTGACCCAGGCCGCCGGCCGTGCCACCGATCGCCTCGACGGCGAAGACACCGGTGAGCAGGGCTCCGACGATGCCACCGACACCGTGCACGCCAAAGGCATCCAGGGAGTCGTCGTACTTGAGCGCGCGCTTCAAGGAAGTCGCCCCCCAGTAGCAAGCCACGCCCGCCGCCAGACCGATCACCAGGGCGCCCGTCGGGCCGACGAAGCCGGAGGCCGGGGTGATGGCGACCAGGCCGCCCACCGCGCCGGAGGCAATGCCCAGCACGCTGGGTTTGCCCTTGGCGAGCCACTCGGCGAACATCCAGGACAGGGCCGCCGCGGCGGTGGCGATCTGGGTCACCGCCATGGCCATGCCGGCGCGGCCGTCGGCCGCCAGGGCGGAGCCGGCGTTGAAGCCGAACCAGCCCACCCAGAGCATGGCCGCGCCCGTGAGGGTGAGCGTCAGGTTGTGCGGCATGAGGGCCTCGCGCCCGTAGCCGATGCGCGGGCCGAGTACATAGGCCGCCACCAGACCGGCCACCCCGGCATTGATGTGCACCACCGTGCCGCCGGCGAAGTCGAGCACGCCCATGTCCCAGAAAAAGCCGCCGTCACCCGACCACACCATGTGCGCCACCGGTGCATAGACGAACAGCGACCAGAGCGCGGTAAAGACCAGCATGGCGGAGAACTTCATGCGCTCGGCGTAGGCGCCGGTGATGAGCGCCGCGGTGATGATGGCGAAGGTCATCTGGAAGGTCATGAACACGCTCTCGGGGATGGTCCCGCTGAGGCTGTTCAAGCCGAGCCCTGCCAAGAAGGCTTTGTCCAACCCGCCGATGAAGGAATTGAGGTTGGTCACCCCCTTCTCCATGCCGGCCGTGGAAAAGGCCAGGCTGTAGCCCACCACCATCCATAACACCGAGACCAGGGCGGCGATGGCGAAGCTCTGCATCATGGTGGCGAGCACGTTCTTCTTGCGCACCATGCCGCCGTAAAACAGGGCCACGCCCGGGATGGTCATGAACAGCACGAGCGCCGTGGCGGTGAGCATCCAGGCCGTGTTTCCGGCATCGAGCTTGGGCGCCTTTTCGGCCGACGCGGGTGCTGCCTGTGCCGGCGTCGCCTCGGGGGCTGCTGTCTCGGTGACCACGGCGGGGGTTTCGGCTGCCGGAGCGGTGGCCTCCTGGGCGCAAGCGCCCGTCGATAGGCCCAGGACGCTGAGCAGCATCAGACTCGCAATGATATTTTTCATGACCGTTCTCCTCAGATCGCCGCTTCCCCGGTCTCGCCGGTACGGATGCGCACGACCTGCTCCAGGTCCCAGACGAAGATCTTGCCGTCACCGATCTTGCCGGTTTTGGCCGACTTCATGATCGCGTCCAGCACCGAATCCAGCAGGTCGGCGCGGATCGCCACCTCGATCTTCACCTTGGGCAGGAAGTCCACCACGTACTCGGCGCCGCGGTACAGTTCGGTGTGCCCCTTTTGCCGCCCGAAGCCCTTGACCTCGGTGACGGTGATGCCCGACACGCCGATGGCCGAGAGCGCCTCGCGCACCTCGTCGAGCTTGAACGGCTTGATGATTGCGGTCACGAATTTCACGTTCCGTCTCCTGATGAAAGCGGCGGCATGGCCGCCGCAGGGTTGCTCAAAAGGTCTTGGAGAAGGACAGGACGAAGGCGCCGTTGGCGACCTTCTTGGGTGCGGTGCCCCAGGTGTAGGTGGCCGTGTCGGCGTCCGTGTCGCTGTACATGAGCTTGAAAGTGCCGAAGCCCACATCCTTGCTTACACCGAGGTTCCAGTCGGTGTAGGAGGCGGGGGCGTTGCCCTTCACATCCTGATAGCCGACATGGGCCGACACCCCCCAGCCGCCGCCCAGGTCGTAAGACCCAGACAGATCGACGTAGTAACTACCACGTGTCTTGCCGCCGCTGGTCGTGGTCCAGCCGACGAAGTAGTCCGACACGACGTGGCTGTATTTCAGCGACAGGAAGCGCCAAACCAGACCGACATAGACCTCGGTGGTACTGGGTGTGGTCGCGCCGGGTAGGCGGCTACCTGGATAGTGGTAATGGATCAGGCCCAGGTCGTAGCGGATGGGACCGGCCTCTGCCTTGTAACCGCCGTAGAGGTCGATCTCCAGGCTGTTGTTGTCTTTCAGGCCCGTCTCCTCGACCCAGGCCACATTGGAGCCCCAAGTGCCGACGTACAGACCGCTGGGGTGGGCATAGTCGAAGCCACCCTGGATGGCAGGGCCGTCCTGGGTCTGGGAGACGCCACGGAAGAGGTAGTTTGAGGTCAGGCTGATGTTGCCGGTCAGAGGGCTGTCCTCGGCAGGGGCCAGGACAGGGACCATCACTAGACCGGCGAGCGCGAGGGCGGACGACAGTTTGTGCATTTTGAGCTCCTATGACTGTTGACGGTGCAAAAGCGCGCAGCCAGGTCTAGCATGGGCCGTGCCAGATCGATACCCGTCTATGAATCAATACGTTACATTGTTCTATCGGCCGCTGACCGGCCACGGTAACCGTTTTGGTGCAGCGTGGCGGAGTCATGCACCACAGTGGGGCATGGGTCCGCCGTCGGCCGTCTGCTACACTGGTCCTGACATGATCCAAGGAGTCGCCATGCTCAAACAGAAACTCGTCGAGGAAGTCACCGCCAAGGTCGCCGAGGTGCTGGCCGCCAGCCCCGCGCGAGACCTGGAGAAAAACCTGAAAGCCACCTTGACCGCCCTGTTCGCCAAGCTGGATCTGGTCACGCGCGAGGAATTCGACGTCCAGGCCCAGGTGCTGGCGCGTACGCGCGAGAAGCTCGCCGAACTGGAGGCCAGGGTGGCGCGGCTCGAGGGTGAACCCAACGCCGCGAGCGCAAGCTCGGGCACCGCCTCGGCAGGCCATACGGCAACGACCGAGTCTTTTTGACCCGCGGTCCCCACTCGGATGGGCCTCGCCGTCGTCAATAGCCGTGCCCTGACCGGCCTGGAGGCCCCGGCGGTCAGCGTCGAGTGTCATCTCGGCGGGGGATTACCACAGTTCAACCTGGTGGGGCTGCCCGACACCGAGGTCAAGGAGGCGCGCGACCGGGTGCGCGCCGCCATCGTCCAGTCGGGTTTCGACTTCCCGGCCCGGCGCATCACCGTCAATCTCGCCCCGGCGGATCTGCCCAAGGAGTCGGGCCGCTTCGACCTACCCATCGCCTTGGCGGTGCTTGCCGCCTCGGGGCAATTGCCTGGCGACACCCTCAAGGACTATGAATTCGCCGGCGAGCTGGCCTTGACCGGGGAGTTGCGACCCATCCGCGGGGCGCTGGCCATGCTCCTCGCCTGCCGGCGCGAGGGTCGCACCTTCGTGCTGCCCGTGGCGAGCGCGCGCGAGGCGGCCCTGGTGCAAGGGGCCCAGGTGCTTGCAGCGCCCAGCCTGCTCACCGTGGCGGCACACCTCATCGGACGCGAGCGGCTGCCCGCGCCTGAGCCCCTGGCGGCGGGGACCGAGCCGGCCTACCCCGATCTGGCCGACGTCAAAGGCCAGGCCGCGGCGCGGCGCGCCCTGGAGGTCGCCGCGGCGGGCGGGCACTCGCTGCTGATGAGCGGCCCGCCCGGCACCGGCAAGTCGATGCTGGCTGCGCGGCTGCCCGGTATCCTGCCGCCCATGACCGATGCCGAGGCGCTGGAGGCGGCTGCCATCCAGTCGCTCACCGGCCCCTTCCGGCTAGAGCGCTGGCGCGTGCGCCCTTACCGTTCGCCGCACCACTCCGCCTCGGGCGTGGCCCTGGTGGGTGGCGGCAACCCCCCGCGGCCGGGCGAGGTGAGCCTGGCGCACCACGGCGTGCTGTTCCTCGACGAGCTACCGGAATTCGACCGCAAGGCCCTGGAGGTGCTGCGCGAGCCGCTAGAGAGCGGCCACATCACCATCTCGCGCGCCGCACAGTCTGCCGACTACCCGGCGCGCTTCCAGCTCGTCGCGGCCATGAACCCCTGCCCCTGTGGCTGGCTCGGTCACCCCAGTGGCAAGTGTCGCTGCAGCCCGGATCAGATCGCCCGCTATCGCGGTCGTATCTCCGGGCCCCTCCTCGACCGCATCGACCTCATGGTCGAGGTGCCGGCGCTACCCGAGTCCGACCTGCTCGGCAACAGCCCAGGCGAGCCTTCGACCGTGGTACGGCAACGGGTGGTGGTCGCCCGCGAGCGGCAGATCGCACGCCAGGGCAAGCCGAACGCGCAACTCACGGTACGCGAGATCGACCGCCACTGTGTGCCGGATGCAGCGGGCGAGACCCTGCTCAGACAGGCCATCGCCCGGCTCAACCTCTCGGCGCGCGCCTACCACCGCGTGCTCAAGGTCGCCCGCACCATCGCCGACTTGGCCGGTGCCGAACGCATCGCGCCAGGACACATCGCCGAGGCCATCCAGTACCGTCG
>CALAMX010000047.1 GCA_937925755.1 uncultured Burkholderiales bacterium | reverse complement strand
CGCCGAATCCGGTGTCGCGCCCCTGGACGAATGCAGCGTCATCACCGCCCCCTACAAGGTCAATGGCGAGGTGGTCGGCACCCTGGGTGTCATCGGCCCCACCCGTATGGCCTACGAGCGCGTCATCCCCATCGTCGACATCACGGCACGCCTGCTCTCCAGCGCCATGTCCTATCACTGACGCGCCACAGGGCAGCTGAGCGCCCGACAGAGGGCGTTGAAATCCCCCTCTCCACCCCATCGCTTCACGCCCATGCCCGCCTTCCTGCCTGAGCCGCCTTACCGCCATGATCAACCGCAGCGCATCGGCGTGCTGCTCATCAATCTGGGCACCCCTGCCGCCACGACCGCACGTGCCCTACGCCCTTATCTGCGCGAGTTTCTCTCCGACCCGCGGGTGGTCGAGATACCCAGGCCGATCTGGTGGCTGATCCTCAACGGCATCATCCTCAACGTCCGACCCAAAAAATCGGCCGCGAAATACGCCAGCATCTGGACGCCCGAGGGCTCACCCCTCCTCGTGCATACCCTCCGCCAGACCGAGCTTTTGCGTGCGGCCCTGCGCCAGCGCACCCCGGTCCCGCTGCTGGTGGAGTGCGCGATGCGCTACGGCGCGCCGTCGATCGCCCAGGCCTTGGCCAAGTTGCGTGAACAGGGGTGCACCCGGATCCTCGCCTTGCCGCTCTACCCTCAATACGCCAGCAGCAGCGCGGCAAGTGCCCTCGACGCCGTGTTCCGTGTGCTGCTCAAGACCCGCAACATGCCCGAGCTGCGCACCGTGCGCCACTTCCATGACCACCCCGGCTACATCGATGCCCTGCGCCAAAGCGTGCAGAGTTACTGGGCCGAGCACGGCCGGCCCGACGTGCTGGTCATGAGCTTTCACGGTGTGCCGCGCCGCACCCTGGACCTGGGCGACCCCTACCATTGCGAGTGCCAAAAGACTGGGCGGCTACTGGCCGAAGCCTTGGGTCTCACACAGGCGCAGTACCGGGTCTGCTTCCAGTCCCGCTTCGGTCGCGCGGAGTGGCTCAAGCCCTACACCGCCGAGACGCTCAAGGAACTCGGCCGGGCGAAGACGCGGCGGGTGGACGTGATCTGTCCCGGCTTCGTCGCCGACTGTCTGGAGACGCTGGAGGAGATCGCCATGGAGGGCAAGGCCGAGTTCTTGAACGCCGGCGGCGGTGAATACCACTACATCCCCGCCTTGAACGAGCGGCCGCTGTGGATCGAGGCCCTGGCCGATCTCACCCTGCGTCATCTTGCCGGCTGGCTGCCCGTGGGCTGGGCCGCCTCGTCCGAGGCGGCCGAGTGCGAGCAGCGCCTTGAGCGCGCACACGCCCTGGGTGCCAAAATTTAGTCGCAACCCGCATGAATATTAGCGTTTGCTTGTTGACTGGTCGCTTTGTCTCATGCACATTCGCGGCAGACGCCGCACGCCACACGGGGCGGGCGGGGTAGCGTCTCGGTGGGCAAATCGCCTCCCTTTTCTTTCTTTAATGGAGGAGTACATGAACAAGACCCTGGTTGTGGGCCTGCTTGGCGCGGGCCTGATCACAAGCTCTCTGAGCACACTGGCGTCCGACCTACACACCCGCGTCCTCGCCAGCACTTGCCTGTCCTGCCACGGCCCGGGCGGCAAGAGCGTATCCGCCATGCCCTCTCTCGCTGGCATGGACAAGACCTATTTCGTCACCCAGATGAAGGCCTTCAAATCCGGCCAGCGCCCGGCCTCGGTCATGCACCGGCACACCCCCGGCTACACGGATCAGGAGATCGAGAAGATGGGCGAGTATTTCTCCGCCCTGAAATAGGCCCTGTACACCATATCTCGATGGAGGAGAACCCGTATGAAATTCAATCGTCGTGACTTCCTGACCGCCAGCGCAGCCCTGACTGCCGTCAGCACCCTACCCGGATGCGCCAGCGCAAGCGGCAGCGGCGCGCCGCATGTGGTAGTGGTCGGTGCCGGCTACGGTGGCGCCACCTGCGCCAAATACATCCGCATCTGGGACCCGAAGATCAAGGTCACCATCATCGAACCGAACGACAAGTTCGTATCCTGCCCGATCTCCAACTGGGTGCTGGGCGGGATGAAGACCATGGACGACATCACCCACAGTTATGACACCCTGAAGAAGAAGTACAACATCAACTGGGTCAAGGACACGGTGGTCGGCATCGACGTGGACAAGCGCACGGTGCGCACGGCAGGTGGACAGACACTCGCCTATGACCGCCTAGTGCTAGCGCCGGGCGTAGAGATCCGCACCGACACCGTGGAGGGCTACAAGGAGGCGCATGCCGCGCAGAAGGTGGTGCACGCCTGGAAGGCCGGCCCAGAGACGGCACTGCTGCGCAAGCAGCTCGAGGCCATGCCCGATGGCGGCGTGTTCGTCATGTCCGTGCCGACTGCCCCCTACCGCTGCCCGCCCGGCCCCTATGAGCGGGCCTGTCTGGTGGCGAGCTACTTCAAGAAGCATAAGCCCAAGTCCAAAATCATCCTGCTCGACGGCAACCAGGACGTCGCCTCCAAGCCGGCCCTGTTCAAGTGGGCGTGGAAGACCTATTACGACGGCATGATCGACTACCGACCCAACAACGGTCC
>CALAMX010000046.1 GCA_937925755.1 uncultured Burkholderiales bacterium | reverse complement strand
GGCAAGGTCTGGGCCCTGGACGTCGCCGATGGGCGTCGGCGCTGGGTCTACAGCCGTCCCCTGCCGGCACTCACCCTGCGCGAGCCCAGCGGCCTGGTCGCCGATGCACGGGCGGTCTATGCCGGTTTTCCCGGCGGACGCCTGGTTGCCCTGTCGCTCGCCAACGGCGCGCCGCTGTGGGAGGCCAATGTCGCGCTACCGCGCGGCGCCACTGATCTAGAACGCATCGCCGATGTGACCGGCGCGCTCGCGTTGAATGAGCGGCAGATCTGCGCCGCCGCCTATCAGGGCCGCGTGGCCTGTTTCGATCGGCTGAGCGGGCAGAATGTCTGGAGCCGGGAGTTCTCCGCCCTGCGCGGCGTGGCGGGTGACGCGCGTCAGATCTATACCGTTGACGTGAACGACGCCGTCCAGTCCTTCGACCGCGAACGCGGTGTGAGCCCATGGAAACAGGACAAGCTGCGCAACCGGCGGCTCAACACACCCCTGCCATTGGGTCGTTACGTCGCGGTGGGTGACTATCAGGGCTACGTCCATCTGCTCGACGCCGAGACCGGTGCCTTCGCCGCCCGTATCGCCACCGACGGCAGCGCCATCGTCGCCCCCATGCTCGCCATCGGCCAGGGGCTCGTCGTGCAAACAGCCAATGGTGGCGTCTTCGCGTTTGCCATCGCCGAACGCTAAGCCGCTTCAGGGGACGACTTCGTCGCTGCCGTGACCATGGTCCGGACCCGTGTCAAGATCTGCGGTATCACCCGTGGCGAGGATGCGCTCGCCGCCGCCAGCGCCGGGGCGGATGCCATCGGCCTGGTGTTCGCACCGGCGAGTCCACGGCGGGTGACCCTTGACCAGGCGAAGGCGATCGCCCAGACGCTGCCGCCCTTCGTCAGCACGGTCGCCCTATTCGTGAATGCCGAGGCAAGCGCGGTACAGGCCGTGCTCGACGGTCTGCGTCCCGATCTGCTGCAGTTTCATGGGGATGAGACTCCTGAATACTGCGCCAGCTTTGGTGTGCCCTACATCAAGGCGGCGCGCGTCAGACCCGGGCTCGATTTGCTAAAATTCGCAGCCACCTTTGCCGAGGCGCGCGGTCTGTTGCTGGATGCCTATCACCCGCAGCGCCATGGTGGCACCGGTGAGCGGTTCGACTGGACACTCATCCCCGCTGGGCTGCCCAAACCCGTCATCCTTGCCGGGGGGCTCACCCCGGACAACGTCACGGCGGCGGTCCGTCAGGTGCGGCCTTGGGCGGTGGATGTCTCCAGCGGCGTCGAAGTAGGCCCTGGCATCAAGGATGCGGCTGCGATCGGCCGCTTCATTCGAGAGGTGTGCAATGCAGCTTTATGATCTGCCCGACGCACGTGGCCACTTCGGGCCGTATGGGGGCGTGTTCGTTGCCGAAACGCTGATGGCGGCGCTCGAGGAGCTGACCCACGAATATCAGCAAGCCAAGGCAGACCCAGCCTTCATGGCCGAGTTCGAGCACGAGCTCAAGCACTACGTCGGCCGTCCCAGTCCGATCTATCACGCCCGCCGCTGGTCCGACAGCCTCGGCGGGGCGCAGATCTATCTCAAGCGCGAGGATCTCAACCACACCGGCGCACACAAGATCAACAACACCGTCGGCCAGGCCCTGCTCGCCCGACGTATGGGCAAACCGCGTGTCATCGCCGAGACCGGCGCCGGCCAACACGGTGTGGCCACGGCCACGGTGGCGGCCCGCTTCGGCATGGAGTGCGTGGTCTACATGGGTGCCGAGGACGTCAAGCGGCAGGCGCCCAACGTCTATCGCATGAAGCTCTTGGGCGCCACGGTGGTCCCGGTGGAATCCGGCTCGAAGACACTGAAGGACGCCCTCAACGAGGCGATGCGCGACTGGGTGACCAATGTCGGCCATACCTTCTATGTCTTGGGCACCGCCGCCGGACCGCATCCCTATCCCATGATGGTGCGCGACTTCCAGAGTGTGATCGGCCGTGAGTGCCGTGCGCAGATGCAGGCCATGCTTGGGCGTCAGCCCGATGCGGTGATCGCCTGCGTAGGCGGGGGCTCCAACGCCATTGGCATCTTCTACCCCTACATCGCCGACGAGCAGGTGCGCCTGATCGGCGTGGAAGCGGCCGGACTCGGACTCGCCTCGGGCAAACATGCAGCACCGCTGTCGGCCGGAACCCCAGGCGTCCTGCACGGCTTTCGTTCCTACCTCATGCAGGACGAGAACGGACAGGTGCTTCCGACCCACTCTGTCTCCGCCGGCCTCGACTATCCGGGCGTGGGGCCAGAACACGCCTGGCTCAAGGACAGCGGCCGCGCCGAATATGTCGCCGTGACCGACGACGAGGCCCTGCAAGCCTTCCACGACCTGTGCCGCTTTGAAGGCATCATTCCCGCCCTGGAATCCAGCCATGCCCTGGCCTATGCCGCGAAACTCGCGCCCACGCTGCCGCGCGACCAGGCCCTGCTGGTGAACCTCTCGGGCCGTGGCGACAAGGACCTCAACACCGTGGCCGCGTTGGCCGGCATCTCGCTTTGATCATGCCGCGTATCACCGAACGTTTCGACGCACTGCGGGCCCAGGGTCGCAAGGCCCTGATCCCTTTCATCACCGCTGGCGACCCCGAACCCGCGCTCACCGTCCCCCTGATGCACGCCCTGGTCGAGGGCGGGGCGGACATCCTCGAGCTGGGGGTGCCCTTCTCCGACCCCATGGCCGATGGCCCGACCATCCAGCGCAGCTCGGAGCGGGCCTTGCAGCAGGGGATGAGCCTGCGCCGTGTATTGGCGATGGTGGAGGACTTTCGCCGCAGCGATACGCGCACCCCGGTGGTGCTCATGGGCTATGCCAATCCGATCGAGGCGATGGGCCACGAGTCGTTCGCGCGCGATGCCGTCGGTGCCGGTGTGGATGGTGTGTTGACGGTGGATTATCCGCCGGAAGAGGCCCAGGACTACGTCGCCACCCTACGGGGCCATGGCCTGGATGCGATCTTCCTGCTCTCGCCGACGACTTCGGCGGCACGCATCGAGGCCGTCGTCCGGCAGGCGAGCGGCTTTATCTACTACGTCTCTCTCAAAGGTGTCACTGGTGCCGCCCACCTCGATATCGGCGAGGTGGCGCTTCGGCTCCCCGCCATTCGCCGCCGCACCGACCTGCCGATCGGGGTGGGCTTTGGCATCCGTGACCCTGAGACCGCCCGCCGTGTGGCCGCGGTGGCCGATGCAGTGGTCATCGGCAGCCGCATCGTCCAAGAGATCGAGGTTTCCCCCCGCGAGACGCTGCTGGAGAACGTGCGCAACCTCGTTGCCGGCCTGCGCGCCGGCATCGATATGCAGGGGTGATCACATGCTTTTTACCTCGCATCCCTCACCCCTTACGCCTCAACGCCCATGAGTTGGTTCCAAAAGATCCTACCGCCCAAGATCCAGCGCCGGGTCGAGGCCGCCAAAAAGACGGTCCCCGAAGGTCTCTGGAGCAAGTGCCCCAACTGCGAGGCCGTGCTGTACGCCGCCGACCTCGACAACAACGCCCATGTCTGTCCGCAATGCGGCCATCACAACCGCATCGGCGCGCGCAAGCGACTGGAGCTGTTCCTCGACGAAGGGGAACAGACCGAGATCGGCGCCAATATCCTGCCCGTAGACACCCTGCGCTTCAAGGACAGCCGCAAGTACAGCGAGCGACTCAGTGAGGCGGCCAAGGAGACCGGCGAAAAGGACGCCCTGGTCGTCGTTGCCGGCAAGGTTTTGGGCGTACCTTTGGTGGCGGCCGCCTTTGAGTTCCGCTTCATGGGAGGCTCCATGGGCTCCGTGGTGGGGGAACGCTTCGTGCGTGGTGTCGATGCCGCCATCAAGGGCAAACAGCCCTTCGTCTGCTTCTCGGCCAGCGGTGGTGCGCGCATGCAGGAGGGACTGCTGTCACTCATGCAGATGGCCAAGACCAGTGCGGCGCTCACCCAGCTCGCGGCGCACCGGCTGCCCTTCATCTCGGTCCTGACGGACCCGACCATGGGCGGGGTGTCGGCCAGCTTTGCCATGCTGGGCGATGTGATCATCGCCGAGCCCGGTGCGTTGATTGGCTTCGCCGGGCCGCGCGTGATCGAGCAGACTGTGCGCGAGAAGCTGCCGGAGGGCTTCCAGCGCTCCGAGTTCCTGCTGGAGCATGGGGCCATCGACATGATCGTCGACCGCCGCGAGTTGCGCAAGGTCATCGCCCGCACGGTCTGCGCCCTCATGCGCAAACCGGCGCCTAAGCTCTGAGCCGATATCGCCGTCGCGCCAAAAGACTTGAACAGCCCAGAGTCACTCACCGCTTGGCTCAATCTGCTGGAAGCGCGTCATGCACGAGCCATCGACCTGGGGCTTGAGCGCGTCGAAGCGGTGCGCGCCCGCATGGCGTTGTGGCCGCGTTGCCCGGTGATCACGGTCGGTGGCACGAACGGCAAGGGCTCGACCTGCGCCTATCTGGAGGCCATTCTGCTGGAGGCCGGCTATCGCGTCGGTTGCTACACCTCGCCGCACCTATTCGATTACCGGGAGCGAGTGCGCATCGATGGCGCTTTACTCGACGAGGCGCGGCACGTCGCCGCCTTTGCCGCCGTCGAGGCGACCCGTGGAGACATCCCGCTGACCTACTTCGAGCACGGCACCTTGGCGGCCTTGTGGCTATTCCAGACGGCCGAGCTCGACGCCCTGATCCTAGAGGTGGGGTTGGGAGGGCGCCTGGATGCGGTCAATGTGATCGACCCGGATTGCGCCGTGGTCACTGCGGTCGATCTCGATCACCAGGAATATCTGGGCGAGACGCGTGAGGCAATCGGCCGGGAGAAGGCCGGCATCTTCCGCGCGGGTCGGCCCGCCGTGGTGACCGATCCCGACCCACCGGCCAGCCTGATCGAATACGCGCACGACTGCGGTGCACGGCTGCTGCGCCTGGGGGGGGAGATCGCCATCGAGGTAGGGGAGGGGGGGTGGACCTGCCGCGTGCAGGACCAGGTCTACAGGTCCTTGCCCATGCCCAGCCTGCCTGGCCGCTTCCAGCTCAACAACGCAGCGGCGGCAGTGGCAGCCCTGTACGTCTTGCGCGATCGTTTGCCCGTTGGGATGGCGGCCTTACGTAGCGGGCTCGTCCGGGCACATCCCCCGGGTCGCTTTCAAGTCCTGCCCGGCCCGCCCATGATCGTCCTCGATGTCGCCCATAATCCCCAGGCAGCGTGCGCCCTGGCCGAGAACCTGACGCGCTTGCGCTCCCCAGGACGGCACCTCGCCGTACTCGGTCTGCTCAAGGACAAGGATGCGGCAGGCGTGATGCAACCCCTGCTGCCAATCGTCGATGCCTGGTACGTGGCTTCGCTTCCCGGCCCACGCGGGGCGTCCGCCCAGGCCCTGGCCGAGGTCTTGCGGGCCATGGGCGCAGTGGTGGCAGACCTTTACCCGGATGTCGCGAGCGCCCTGTCGGCCGCATGTGACAACGCCGGTCCGACCGATATAATCATCGTTTTCGGTTCTTTCCTGACCGTCGCCGCCGCCCTTTCCAGTCAGCGCAATGACCAACCCTGAGATCCCCGTCGAAGAAATGGACCTGCGTCGGCGTGCCCGCCGCCGCCTGGTCGGGGCCATCGCGCTCGCCCTGGTGGCCGTGGTCGTCCTGCCCATGCTGTTCAGCCCGGAGCCAAAACCGCTGGGCCCGGAGGTGGACATTCGCATTCCCGATCAGGCCACACCCTTCAAGCCGCGTGAGACGCCCCCCCTTGCGGCCGAGCCGGAGCCGAACGAGGCCGATACGGCTCCAGCGCGGCCCGAGGCGCCGCCGGTGATGCACGCTCCAGTGACCAGCCCCGCGGTCAGCCCGCCGGTCGCCGCCCCCGCCCGCGTACCCGATACGGCCGTCTCGCGGTCTTCACCCGCCCCCGTCGAGCCGAAACAGCCGGCCAGCACCAAGCCTGCCCCGGCCGCGAAAACCCACGCTCCTGCTGCGGAGGCCTTTGCTGCACGCGGCTACTACCTGCAACTGGGTGCTTTCGGCAACGAGGCCAACGCACGCCAGCTGGCGGAGCGGGCTCGCGCCGCCGGCTTCAATGTTTTCGTACAAGAGGTCGGCGGCCAGGTGCGGGTGCGCATGGGACCTTACAGCGAGCGCCAGCAGGCCCTGGAGGTGCAGGCGAGACTGCGCGAGAAGGGCTTCGGCCCCATACTGCTCGGGCCATGACCACGCTCGACCTGTTCATCGTCGGCGTGCTGGCTGTATCGGCCGTTCTGGGGCTGATGCGCGGTTTCATCCGCGAGCTTTTCTCGCTCGGGGCCTGGGTGCTTGCCTTCCTGTTCGCCAAGTCCCTGGCGCCCTTCTTTGCCCCGGTCATTCCCGGGATCGACAGCGAGACGATGCGCTATCTGCTGGCCATCGTACTGGTGTTCATCTGTATCCTGGTGCTGGCGACCTTGAGCGGGACCATCCTGGCGGGGATGGTGAAATGGGTGGGGCTCGGTTTCTACGACAAGTTTCTGGGGCTCATCTTCGGTATCCTGCGCGGCGGCGTCATCGTCCTCCTGTTCACCTTACTGGCAGGTCTCACCGCCCTGCCGCGAAGCGAATTCTGGCAAAGTGCGCGGCTGAGTGGCCAGTTGGAAGTCTTGGCCAAGCGTGTCATCCCCTGGCTGCCGGCCAGCTTGGCCCAACATATCCAGTATTGAGAGCTTAGAGCGCATGTGCGGCATCCTCGGTATCGTCTCCAGCCAACCGGTGAATCAGCTCCTGTATGACGGGCTGCTGCTGCTGCAGCATCGCGGCCAAGACGCCGCCGGCATCGTCACTGCAGAGGGACCCATGTTCCACATGCACAAGGGCACGGGCCTGGTGCGCGACGTCTTCCGCACCCGCGACATGCGCAACCTGGTCGGCAACGCCGGCATCGCCCACGTACGCTACCCCACGGCCGGTTCAGCCTCGAGCCCGGCCGAGTCGCAGCCCTTCTACGTCAACTCCCCCTTCGGCATCGTGTTGGGGCACAACGGCAACCTGACCAATACCGAGCAGTTGCAGGACGAGCTCTTTCGCGAGGACCTGCGCCATGTGAACACCGGCTCGGACTCGGAGGTGTTGCTCAACGTGCTCGCTCACGAGCTGCAGGAAGCGGTGCATGGTCATCGCCTCGACGTCGAGGACGTTTTCGCGGCGGTGGCCGGCGTGCATCGGCGCTGCCGCGGTGCCTACGCCGTGGTGGCGATGATTGCCGGCTTTGGGTTGCTCGCCTTTCGCGACCCCTATGGCATTCGCCCGCTGATCATCGGCCGCCAGGAGACTGCGGCGGGTGTGGAGTGGATGGTCGCCTCCGAGAGTGTGGCCCTGGATGCCCTGGGCTTTCAGGTGTTTCGCGATGTTGCGCCGGGCGAGGCGGTGCTGGTCACCCTGGACGGCGAGTTCTTCAACCACCCCTGTGCGCCGGGGGCGAGTCTCAACCCCTGCATCTTCGAATATGTCTATTTCGCCCGCCCCGATTCGGTCATGGATGGTACCTCGGTGTATGAGACCCGGCTGCGCATGGGCGAGCGCCTGGCGGACAAGATCAAGCGCCAGTTTCGCCATCTCGACATCGACGTGGTGATTCCCATACCCGACACCAGCCGGCCAAGCGCCCTGCAGTTGGCCATGCGCCTGAATCTGCCCTACCGCGAAGGCTTCATCAAGAACCGCTATATCGGCCGCACCTTCATCATGCCTGGACAGGCAGTGCGCAAAAAGTCGGTGCGACAGAAATTGAACGCCATGCACCAGGAATTTCGCGGCAAGAATGTGCTACTGGTGGACGACTCCATCGTGCGCGGCACCACCAGCCGCGAGATCATTCAGATGGCGCGCGATTCGGGTGCACATCGCGTCTATTTCGCCTCGGCAAGCCCGCCGGTGCGTTATCCGAACGTGTATGGCATCGACATGCCCACGCGCAACGAACTGCTTGCAAATGGCCGCAGCGACGAGGAGATCTGCCGCGAGATCGGCGCCGATGCCGTCATCTATCAGGACCTGCCGGACTTGATCGGCGCGGTGCAAGAGGTCAACCCGCGGCTCAGCTCGTTCGACGCCTCCTGCTTCGACGGCTGCTACATCACGGGTGACGTGACGGAGGAGTACCTTGCCCGCTTGGAGGGCCTGCGCAATGGCACCATCCCCATGCGCCAATCCCTGCCTACCCGGCAGATGCACCTGAACTTGACACACTGAGCGGGCAGAGCGGCTTGCCGCCACTGCAAGATTTGCCAAACGCATCGGACCCGAGCATGACTGACGCCCTGCACCCTGAGACCCTGGCCATCCGCACCGGCAGCGTGCGCAGCCAGTTCATGGAACATTCCGAGGCGATGTTCCTGACCTCCAGCTTCGTCTTCGACAGTGCAGCGCAGGCGGCGGCGCGCTTCTCCGGCGCCGAGCCAGGCCCGATCTACGCGCGCTTCACCAATCCGACGGTCAGCATGTTCGAGGCGCGCCTGGCCGCCTTGGAGGGAGCGGAGCGCTGTGTTGCCACTGCCTCGGGTATGGCGGCGATCCTGGCCACGGTGATGGGGCTTATGCGCGCCGGCGAGCACGTGGTCGCCTCGCGGTCCATCTTCGGCTCCACGGTGCAGTTGTTCAGCAACATCCTGGGCCGCTTCGGTGTCGAGACCACCTACGTCTCCCCAACCGAACCCGAGCAGTGGCGCGCGGCAGTGCGGCCGAACACGCGGCTGTTCTTCTTGGAGTCGCCGTCCAACCCGCTGACCGAGGTGAGCGACATCCGGGCGCTTGCCACCATCGCCCGCGCCGCAGGGGCCTGGCTGGCGGTGGACAACTGCTTCTGCACCCCGGTTTTACAGCGCCCGCTCGAGCTGGGGGCTGACATCGTCATCCACTCGGCCACCAAATACCTCGACGGCCAGGGGCGCGTGCTGGGCGGCGCTGTGCTGGGCGGCCGCGAGCTGCTGGAAGGGGTCTATACCTTCCTGCGCACCGCTGGCCCCAGCCTTTCCGCGTTCAATGCCTGGGTCCTGTTGAAGGGTCTGGAGACGCTGCCGCTGCGCATGGCCGCGCATAGCCGCAACGCCCTCGAGATCGCGCAATGGCTGGAGATGCAGCCGGGGGTCAGTCGCGTACTCTACCCGGGCCTGTCCTCGCACCCGCAGCATGCCCTGGCCCTGTCGCAGCAGTCCGCCGGTGGCGGTATCGTTACTTTCGAGGTCGAGGGCGGGCAAGCTGCGGCCTGGCGCCTCATCGACGCCGTGCGGCTGATGTCCATCACCGCCAACCTGGGCGACGCCAAGACCACCATCACCCATCCGGCCACCACCACCCACAGCCGGATGACGCCGGAACAACGGGCGGCGGCCGGCATCGGTGACGGCTTGATCCGCATCGCCGTCGGGCTCGAGCACCCGGAGGACCTCAAGGCCGATCTGGCGCAAGCGCTGAGAAGGGCCCGCAGCCAGGGATAGCCCGGCCAAGCCGTACACGCGAGGCCCCTCGCCTTTGTGCAGGGGAGGCCAGTTGCGGGACGGATTCGATCAGGCCTTCGTCGCCAGCAGGTTGAGCAAAAAGGCCTGCGCCTCGAAGGCCTTGCCGCGGCGTGGGCGGCGGCGATAGCTGCCGTCGGGCTGCATCTCCCAGGCCTTGACGTTGTCCTTGAGATAGGGTTTGAGGCCCTCGTTGATGACCCTTTTTTTCAGCTTGGGGTCGAGGATGGGGAAACCGGTCTCGATGCGGCGGAAGAAGTTGCGGTCCATCCAGTCCGCGCTGGCCAGGTAGACGTCCTCGCGGCCGCCGTTCCAGAAGTAGAACACGCGGTGGTGCTCGAGGAAACGGCCGAGAATGGAGCGCACGCGGATGTTCTCGGATACGCCCGGTAGCCCCGGCCTGAGTGCGCACACCCCCCGTACGATGAGGTCGATCTGCACGCCGGCCTGGCTGGCTTCATACAAGGCGGCGATGATCCTGGGCTCGAGCAGGGCATTCATCTTGGCGACGATGATCGCCTTCTCGCCAGCACGGGCGCGCTCGGTCTCATTGCGGATGGCGGCCAACATGGTGCTGTGCAGGGTGAAGGGCGACTGCAGCAGTAAGCTGTGCTCGCCGGCATCCCCCAGGCCCGTGAGCTGCATGAACACGTCGTTGACGTCCTTACAAAGCGCCTCATTGGCGGTTAGCAACCCGAAATCGGTGTACAGCCGCGCCGTGCGCGCATGGTAGTTGCCGGTCCCCAGGTGCGCATAGCGCTTCAGCCGCCCATCCTCGCGCCGCACCACCATG
The DNA here is from genome assembly GCA_937925755.1 of uncultured Burkholderiales bacterium. Taxonomy (GTDB): domain Bacteria; phylum Pseudomonadota; class Gammaproteobacteria; order Burkholderiales; family Thiobacillaceae; genus JANWZL01. The sequence goes on along the minus strand of CALAMX010000046.1, from coordinate 1,825 downwards.
GCCAGCTTGGCGTGGGTCTTGTAGCCGACCACGCCGTAGACGACGTGGGCGCCAGCCTTCTCCAACTGCTCGGCCCAGTTGATATTGGCCTCCTCGTCGAAGCGAGCGAGTAATTCCACCACTGCGGTCACCTCCTTGCCGCGCTGGGCAGCACTGATCAGGTGACGCATGAGCTCGGAGTCGGTGCCGGTGCGGTAGACCGTCTGCTTAATCGCCAGGACGTTGGGGTCCTCAGCCGCCTGGCGGATGAAGTCGATCACCGGCTGAAAGGACTGGAAGGGGTGGTGCAGGAGGATGTCGCCCGCGCGGATGGCGGCGAACATGTCGTTGTCCTTGTTGCGGGTGAGCTGGGGCGGCAGCCCGGGTGTGAAGGGCGGATACTTGAGGTCGGGCCGGTCGACCTTGTCAGGGACGTTCATCAGCCGCACGAGGTTGACCGGGCCGCGCACCTGATAGAGGTCCTCCAGACCCAGATTGAACTGCCGCAGCAGGAATTCAAAGGTCTCGCGCGGGCACATGTCCGAGACCTCCAGGCGCACGGCATCACCGAAATGCCGGTGGGGGAGTTCCCCTTGGAGTTGCTCGCGCAGGTTCTTGGTCTCTTCCTCGTCGACGAAGAGGTCGGAGTTGCGGGTGACGCGGAACTGGTGACAGCCCAGCACCTGCATGCCGGCGAACAGGGCATCGACGTGGGCATGCAGGATGGAGGAGAGGAAGATGAAGCCATACTCACAGCCGGCGATCTCGGCCGGCAGCTGAATCACCCGCGGCAGCGCCCGTGGCGCCTGCACCACTGCCTTGCCGGAGCTGCGGCCGAAGGCGTCCTTGCCTGAGAGCTCGACGGCGAAGTTCAAGCTCTTGTTGAGCACGTTGGGGAAGGGGTGGGCGGGGTCCAGGCCGATGGGGGTGAGCACCGGCATGATCTCGTTGTAAAAATATTCGCGCACCCACTCGGCCTGCGCCGGTGTCCATTGCGAGCGTTTGTAGAAACGGATGCCTTGCGCGGCGAGCTCGGGCAGGACCTCGTCGTTGAGCAGCTCGTACTGGCGCGCTACCAAGGCGTGCGCCCGTTTCGAGATCTCGCGCAGCGCCGCGCGCGGAGTGAGGCCGTCCGGACCGGCATGATGCGGGTTGACGCGGAGCTGTTCCTTGAGCCCGGCCACGCGGATCTCGAAAAACTCGTCCAGATTGCTAGAGGTGATGCAGAGGAAGCGCAGGCGCTCCAGCAATGGGGTCGTCGGGTCTTCCGCCTGGGCGAGCACGCGGCGATTGAATTCGAGGATACCGAGTTCACGATTGATCAGAAGCTCGCTTGGGGGAAGCTGACTCATGCAGCTAGTCAGGAGATGGATTCAATGGTGGAATGCTTATCTTAACGCACTTTTACGCAGGCACTGCCACCGTGGAAATCGAGATCAAATTCGCCCTGGATGCGAGCACCGCCCGCCGGCTGCGCCGTCTACCCTTGTTGCAGCCGCACAAGCCCGTGCAGCGGCGACTCTATAGCGTGTACTACGACACGCCTGATTTCGCCCTGCTGCATGCCGGCGTTGCACTGCGGTTGCGACGCATCGGTACTCACTGGGTGCAGACCCTCAAAGCGCGGGCCAACAGCGGCGGATTGCTGGCACAACGCCCGGAGTGGGAGATCCGGGTCGCCGGCAAGCAGCCTAACCTGATGGCGTTGCCACAGGCCGCGCGCGCAGTGCTGCCCAAGCTTGCATCGGATCGGCTCATCCCTGTTTTTGAGACGGCATTCCGGCGCACCGTCTGGCTGATCGGCACGGGGGAGAGTGAGGTGGAGCTGGCGTTCGACCAGGGCGAG